>CAMKMK010000004.1 GCA_946413885.1 uncultured Prevotellaceae bacterium | reverse complement strand
TAGAGGACTATTTGATTAATTTAATAACTCGTTCAATTTTTATTGGACACTAATGATATTATATATATAGTAAAGGAGAAGAACCTGAGAGTAGCGAAAACGACAAAGGAACAAAGGAACAAAACGACATTTTTTGCCAGAGAAAAGGAAATCCGGGTAATCAGAAAACTCTGAGTAATCGGAATAATCCGAGTTATCCGAGTTATCCGTGTTATCGAACAATACATACTTCCTGCAAAGACAACGTGTTGAAACCGCCAAGACAACACGTTGAAATCGCTGACACAACACGTTCTTTTTTCTGCCTCGACTGGAGGCTTCTTCTCAGAGGACTTCGGCTACCATCAAAAACAAAAAAAACCTGTCTCCGAAAGAAGGGGGACAGGCTATAATAAACTCTCAAAAAAGAGGAAGAAAATCAGAACTTGAAGCCCAGAGTACAGGTCAGAGAGTGACGAGAGAGATTGACGTCAACAGGATCAAGAACTGCATTGGCAAGACCTGGATTGTCCTGAATGAACTGGGGCTCACGGGTGAAGCTGTCATCGAAGGCATAGAAGGAGCCCGTCTGATGGCGGTACTTGTATGCGAGATCTACATAGAATGCCTTGTACTTGTAACCCAAACCGCAGGTAACGATGTTGACATCGCTGAGGTTCATGTAGGAAGTGCTGGTGCTGTAGTCCATCGCATAGGAATCGATGTTCTGATTGAGGCGTGAATCATCCTTGTAGATACGGCTGACGTAGTTGTAACCGAAGCGGAGTGCAAGGCTCTCGAGAGGCTTTCCCTCGAAACCCATCTTGAAGGTGTGCTGGCCCTGGAAGTTGTCCTTGGTCAACTGATTCATTGCATCATCCTCTACACGCTTACCCCCACCCGTGTAGTACATGTGGTTCTTGCCGTAGTTGGCATATTCGTAGCCAAGACCCCAGGCGAAGAAGTTCTCGACGGTGCTGCCCAAGCTGATGCGGGCACGCCAAGGGGTGCGAAGACGATACTCGAGGTAACTGTCGTCTGCACCTTTATGGTTGAAGTAATAACCTTTCTCGTCGGTATAGTTGCCTTCAGCGTCATACTTGCTGTCGATGCTGTGCCAGGTACTGCTCTTGAGTGTGTACCAAGTGGGCGTCTCTACGGTGACACCTATACGAAGTGGATTATCCTCGATGGGACGGATGACGGTACCAAGTTTGAAGTTGACTCCAAAGCCTGACACGTGCTGGTCGTTGTAGAGGGAATAATCCTGAATGGCATGAGTGAGGTCACCATCGCGGAACTCGGTATAGGTGGTGTACTTGTCGAAGTCGAGATTGTCGCATCCGAGGGTGAACCCCCAATAGTAGCGATCGAGAACGTTGCCTGAGAAGTTGATGTCGTAGGCCTGCAAGGAACCTGTGCTCCAATGGGCATACTGGTTGCCATAGGCTCCCCAGGAATTATAGTAACCCAACTCGTCCTTGTCGGTCACATAAGCGTTGTAGGCTGTACCTGTGATGTTCTCATCAACATAGTAGGAATTGGAGAGGCTGGCAAGCTGATCGGCTTGTGAGATATCGCCCAAAGCATCGTTGTCGGCATAGAAACCAGAGTTGAAGTTGATCTTCTTCTGATAGTTGAAGGCGAAGTTAAAATAGCGCATGCGTGAGCCCATCGTTTTCCACGAGGTGACGAAACCCATCTGATCCAAGGTTCCATGAGTGAGCTTGTCGCCATCCTTGTAGTCACGATTTTTTGGCCATAAGGCTCCTGCAGTCAAGGAGACATCACTCTTGCGGAAGAGACCGATGGCAGCAGGGTTGTCGCTAATGGCTGAGATATCTGCCCCAAGGGCTCCCAGAGCGCCACCCATGCCGACGTAGCGGGCTGTACCGATGACATCGCTTGTGCTGGAAAAATCAGCATTGGAATATGAATTCTGGGCTGCTACACCTGTAGCAAAGATAAGAAGACCCAAAGTGAATATCTTTTTCATGTCAAAATTATGTTTTACAGTTTCTATAAGTATGAGGTAATAAAATGCTCATGATACGCGAAATCAACGGCCGCCACGGCCGCCGCCGCCACCTCCACCACGGGAACCGCCTCCTCCACCGCCTCCGCCGGAGAATCCACCTCCACCACGGGAACCACCGCCGCTACTACCGCTGCTGAAGCTGCCACCGCTACTGCTGCCACTACTGAAGCTACCGCCGCTGTAGCCGCTGCTGCGGGAACCACGTGAATAAGTGGAAGTGCTGCGAGAAGAACGGGTACCGGTAGTGGTACTGCGAGTACCTACGGTGCTGCGAGTACCCAAACTGCGGGTACCAACTGATCCACGGGTGGCACCGCTGCGTGTTCCTACCGATCCGCGAGCTCCACTACGAGTTATCTCGCTGGCATAGGTCCTGCCACCACGAGTACTTCCACGGGAAGCATAACCTCCAGTATTGCCTGCGCCACCGCTGCGACGTCCGCCATTGAAGATAGGACCTCCGTCAGCACGGAGAGGACGATGGAAGCCACCATGCCCCCATGCGAGATCCCAACCTGGATAATGCCCTGGGCCCCAACCCCAGTTATACCAACTGTACCAGCCGTAGGGATAGAAGCGTCCATAAAAACCGTACCAAGGATCATACCAGGGATCATACCATCCGTAAGCGAAATCCCAATACCAAGGATCGTAAGGGAAATAGTTGTGGAAACGCATCATACGCGATGAATAATAGTAGTCATCGTCGTAAAAATTGTCTTCGTAGTAGGGATCTGGCTCGTAAACATAGCGTTCAACAGAAGATGAGTCAGCATCCACGTAAAGAGTATCGTTGCCCACATGAATCTCCGTGATGCGACCCGTCGAGCGACGATTGTAATCATCCACATCGCGCAACTTACCCGTGTGGTAGTCGGGCAAGGTATCCGTCTTGACGGCGGTCACCCTGGTAACAGTCCTCTGTACACGGGGAGTAGTAGGCACGGTGGAAACTCGAGTCTCGGTCTTTGCCTTCTTTGAAGGAACAAAGTACATGTCATCCTCTTCAGACTGTGCAAACAGAGAGAAAGGAAGTGCCAACAAGGCGAGCAAAAAAAGAAGATTCTGTTTCATAATGCGTCAATAAATTTAATTTTCATTGCAAATGTAACGTCTTTCATCGAGACCGCCAAAAGGAAAAAGCCTAAATTGAGGGGGAATTTCCCCTAAAGTGATTTTTTTATAGTATTTTTGCAAAAAAAAGATGAAATACTACGAAGTCAACTTCCACATTGAGCCGCAGAGTGAGGATATGGCAGACATATTGTCTGCCCTGATTGCAGATTTGGGTTTCGAAACTTTCGAGTACACTCCAACAGGATTGAGAGCATATATCCAACGCGACCTGATGGATCGGCATAGAATGGATGAGACAATAAAAGATTTCCCCGTTCCAGCCATCAAAATCACCTACCTGTGCGAAGATGCGCCAGACGAGGATTGGAACGAGGAATGGGAGAAAGAGGGATTCCAACCCATCCTGATAGATGACGTGATAGGAGTACATGATGCAAGGCACTCCATTCCACCAGTCAAGTACGACATCCTGATCCATCCTCGCCAAGCCTTTGGTACAGGAAGCCACCAGACAACACGCATGATCCTGACCCAACTGAGTGAAATGAATCTGGAAGGAAAAAACGTGATAGACGCAGGTACAGGAACGGGCATTCTGGCAATCATGGCGATGAAACGGGGAGCACAAAAGGTGAAGGCTTACGACATCGATGAATGGAGCGTGGAGAATGCTCGGCAAAACATGCTGCTGAATGGCATAGAGAGTGGAGTGGAAATCGTACTGGGAAACTCGAACTGCATCGAAGAGGAACGAGAGAAAGACCTACTGATAGCCAACATCAACAGAAACGTCCTGATGAACGATATGTCTATTTTCCGCAAGACCCTGAGAAATGGCGGAGAAATGATACTGAGCGGATTCTACGAGGATGACGTCCCTATTCTCATGGATAAAGCAAAGAGCCTGGGATTCATACTGAAAGGCAAGAGAATCGAGGAAGAATGGGCTATGTTACTACTCGAAGCGGATACTGCGGGCAGGATGGATGTTTGAAATCAGGTAACTGGGTACAATCAAAGCCAACACGCAGATAATGAGCGTGGAGATGTTGATGAGGGCGATGTAACCCCAATGGATGAGCAGAGGCACCGTATCCATGTAGTATGACTCGGGATCGAGATGGACGAAACCTGTGTACTTCTGCAAGAACATCAAAGCGAAAGCAATCACATTACCAATAATAAGTCCACGCACGACAATAAAAGCGGCAAAATAGAGGAAAAGGTGGCGCAGCATGGAATTGTTGGCCCCTAGAGCTTTCATGACTCCAATGAAATTGGTCCGCTCCAGGATGATGATGAGTAAACCACTAACCATCGTGAATCCCGATACAAGTACCATTAGGATAAGAATAACCAGAACATCCATATCGAGAAGAGAGAGCCACGAAAAGATGGTGGGATAGAGATCGACGATGGTAGGAGAGGAATACGAAGCCCCATAAGCATCCTGAGTATGATTGACCTTGCTCTCTACACGGGCTGAGACAGCATCCAACTCGTTGAAATCATTAATAGATATCTCAACACCAGAATATTGTTCAGAATCCCATCTACAAAGGGCATGAACAGTCTCCATATCAGTGAAGACAAAACTACCATCGAAATCATTCATATTGGTACAATAAATGCCTACAATCGTAAAACGACGGGCGCGCACACTCTGCTCGAAGAAATAAGCATAAACCCGATCACCAACCTTCACCCGCAACTGGCGAGCCAGTTCATGCGAGAGAACAATACGATTAGACATAGCGGTATCGGAAAATGCAGGAATTTCACCCTCAACAAGATGCTGCTGAAGGAAAGTGGGATCATAGTCCTGCCCTACTCCACGAAAAACCACACCCCGAAAGGCCTCTTCAGTTTTGAGCATACCAGCCTTGATGCAGAAACGCTGAACATGACGTACTCCAGGAATAGCGGAAAGTGTGCTAAGGAGGGAATCATCCACTACAATAGGGGCAGACTCTGACTTATATGTGGTCTCGTAATTAATAACCTGAATGTGAGAGCCGAATCCAAAGACCTTGTTGCGAATCTCGCTCTGGAAACCAAGAACAACACACACGCTGATGATCATGATTGCCACACCGATGGCCACACCAGCTGTAGCTATCTGGATGGCAGGACGTGAGACACGCTTGACATCATCAGAATGGAAATAGAGCCGACGGGCAACATACCAGGCAAACATACCGCTAATGTGGATAAAGGAAGAAGAATTAAAGCTTCAAGCCGGGATACGCCTCGAGTGCTTTACGCAAGACAAAAAGAGCACGAGTAAGATCTTCTTTCTTAAGTACATATGCCAAACGAACCTGATCAACACCAGCACCTGGAGTAGTATAGAAACCTGCTGCGGGAGCCATCATGACAGTCTCGCCCTCATATTGGAAATCACTTAAACACCAAGCGCAGAACTTTTCTGCATCATCGACTGGTAACTTGGCAACCGTATAAAACGCTCCCATAGGGATGGGACTATAGACACCAGGAATACGATTGAGACCATCTATAAGGCATTTACGACGTTCTACATATTCATCATATACCTCACGACCATATTCCTCAGGCTCATCGAGACTTGCCTCAGCAGCAATCTGACCAATCAAAGGAGGACTCAAACGGGCTTGACAGAACTTCATGACAGCGCGACGAACCTCCACATTTTTAGTAATAAGGGCACCAATGCGAATACCACACTCACTATAACGCTTACTGACGGAGTCGATGAGAACCACATTGTTCTGGATGCCATCAAGATGACAGGCACTAATGTAAGGCGAACCAGTATAAATAAACTCACGGTAAACCTCATCAGAAAAGAGGTACAGATCGTACTTCTTGACCAAGTCACGAATCTGATTCATCTCGCGACGAGTATAGAGGTAACCCGTGGGATTGTTGGGATTACATATAAGAATTCCACGCGTACGCTCGTTGATAAGTTCCTCGAACTTCTCCACCTTAGGCAAGGAGAAACCTTCATCAATAGTGGTGGCAATCGTACGAATAACTGCACCAGCTGAAATAGCAAATGCCATATAATTGGCATATGCAGGTTCAGGGACAATAATCTCATCACCTGGATTCAAACATGCCAAGAAAGAGAAGAGTACTGCCTCGGACCCACCCGAAGTAACGATGATATCCTCTGGTGAAAGATTGATATTGTACTTCGCATAATAATTAACCAGTTTCCTGCGATAACTAAGGAAACCCTGACTGGGACTATACTCTAAAATCTTGCGATCCAAGTTACGAATGGCATCAATCGCCGCACGTGGAGTTGGCAGGTCAGGCTGACCAATGTTGAGATGATACACATGAATTCCTCTCTCTTTAGCAGCAAATGCCAGAGGGGCCAACTTGCGAATTGGTGACTCGGGCATCTCGAATCCACGAACGGAAATCTTAGGCATATTATACTATTTGTTTAAACAATCCTTTTGAATTGCAAAATTACAACATCTTAAAGAAAACCACAAGCAAAAGAGTTAAAAAAAGGGAGAAGAAAGAAAGAATCAGGGTGAAAAACATAAAATGTCTTCGCTTTCATCAATTGCTGAAATAATAATAAAACCAATAGGTGTGAGAGAAATCCTCCGTACATGAATTACGAGCGATGGTAGCACCTCGAGAAATATATTTCGACTTCTGATGATAAAAATGGACGAATTCATCGTAAATATCCTGACCATAAAATGTTGAATCCTGAGGATTGCGAAGGTACGTGTCAAGCACGATGGCTTCTTGATAATGGCGTGGTACCGACGCGGTCAAGGAATCATAGATTTGTACGATGAAATCGGAGAATTTATCAAGGCTCTTATCTAAAAGATATGAACAGAGTAGGTATTGGGCAACCTGAGGACGTGAAATAGTATCATGCTCGTAAACAAGTTCAAGGAAATGGGTGACATGAGGCTCACGGAATTTAGAACCAGGACGGGCACCCAGATACTCATATATCTCACTCGGCACATTACCTCGAGTAAGTGTATCAGGACAAACAGGCAAAAGATCCTGACTGCCAGCATGTAAAGGGTAACAAAAAAGCGAGTCTCCAAGTATATTACGACGAGAAAGGGCATAGGCACGCAAAGCCGTCAATCTGGGGGTGAAACTCTGATTACGCTCTCCCACCCTAAGGGCACCATCATAGTTCTTCTCAGCTATCATTTGCTGAGCCTTCAGCTCGAAATGGAGAGAAGTAGATGTGTTTCCTATCATGCATGTACAGAGAAACGAAAAAGCGAGAATGAGCATATTGGGAAACATATAGGTGGACAAGGTCTCTTTCTCGCTGCGAGTATCAGGAAACATTCTGCTTATGATGAGTGACAGTACATATAAGCCAGCCAAAACAATGATCCAAGCCCAAGGAATATGACTGACCTCATTTGTACCTTCCTGAAAACGCATGCACGTAAGTACACCAAGTAAAAATGCCGAAGGAAACCATGCTAATGCTTGCACACGAATGGGAAATGGAAAAAACGCCCTGAAGAGTAGGCCCAATCCCAACAAAAGCAAGGTAATGAGAGGAGTGCCCCATGCGGGATAATATGTTGTTTGTCCTTGAGATAGAACATCTTGTTCTAAACCTAAGAATTCAGGTTGGAAGAAATGGAGATAGATAATACTAAAAACGACAAAAACGACAGCACAAACAAACGTGATTGCTTGGGCTGCCGTTCTTGTTAATGGATTAGCATAACGCATGACTCATTCCTTCGACTTAACGAGAACGCATGCGGTGCGGGCAGGCAAATAAAGTTTCAGCCAACCCTTGTTCTCCCGAGCCAACATACCATCGTAATTCGTGAAATGAACAATCTTATCATCATTGAACCCATGCCCTCCAAAGTTAGTGTCATCAGTATTAAGCAGATATTCATAGGAGCCTTGCTTAACCATGAAACCATATCCGAGATATGATTTGGTAGGACTAAAATTGAAGAAGAAATAGAGATCTCCACGCTGGAAAGCCAACACCTGATCTCCATCGTTGTGCCAAATCTCTACTACAGGCTTCTTCTGGAAATTGCCTTGTTTCTTTATGACCTTAAGCATTGCTTTATCGAAATCTCCTAAGTAATGGTAACACAATTCCTTATTGTCAACTAAATTCCATTGACGACGAGCATACTTATAACTCCATCCATTCCCTTCTCTAGGGAAGTCAATCCATTCAGGATGACCGAACTCATTACCCATGAAATTAAGATAACCGCCATTGAGGGTACTGGCAGTAAGCAATCTGATCATCTTGTGAAGAGCGATACCACGCTCCACATTTCCCGTCTCGTCTCCAATCTTGAAATGCCAGTACATGTCACTATCGATCAATCGGAAGATAATAGTCTTATCACCGACAAGTGCTTGATCGTGACTCTCAGCATAGGAAATGGTTTTCTCATCCTGACGACGATTAGTAACTTCCCAGAACATGGAACTGGGTTTCCAATCCTCGTCCTTCAACGTCTTGATAGTCTTGATCCAATAGTCAGGAATATTCATCGCCATACGATAGTCGAACCCATATCCACCGTCTTTGAAAGGGCTAGCCAATCCTGGCATGCCACTCACTTCCTCAGCAATCGTGATAGCTTTCTTATTGACTTCGTGAATCAACAGGTTAGCCAAAGTGAGATAAGTAATAGCATTGTCATCCTGATGACCATTATAATAATCACCATAACTGCCAAAACTCTCATTCAACCCATGAGAATAATAGAGCATGGATGTCACACCATCGAAACGGAATCCATCGAAGTGATATTCTTCAAGCCAATACTTACAATTGGAAAGCAAGAAATGGACTACTTGATTCTTTCCATAATCGAAACAAAGGCTATCCCATGCTGGATGCTCATGTCGATCACCTGGATAAAAATACTGGTAAGGATCGCCTGCGAAGTTTGCCAAACCTTCATTCTCATTCTTTACAGCATGACTATGTACGATGTCCATAATGACAGCAATACCCAGTCCATGAGCGGTATCAATAAGGGACTTAAGCTCCTCGGGGGTACCAAAACGACTGCTGGCAGCAAAAAAACTGCTGACGTGATAACCGAAACTACCATAATAAGGATGCTCCTGAATGGCCATAATCTGAATACAATTGTAGCCATCCTTGGCAATACGAGGCAGGACATTGTCACGGAACTCTACATAGGTACCCACTCCCTCAGCATCCTGAGCCATTCCAATATGGCATTCATAAATGAACAAAGGATTCACATCAGGCTTGAACTTGGTGTTCTTCCATACAAAGGTCTCATTGGGGTCCCAGACCTGAGCGCTGAACAAATGAGTTCCTTCATCTTGAACAACACGTGTTGCCCACGCAGGAATGCGTTCTCCCTGACCACCTTCCCAATGTACACTCAACTTATAATGACAACCATGCTTGAATGCCTTTGAAGTTATCTTCAACTCCCAGTTCTCAGTACCCCGGAGACGCTTAAAAGCATATTTGGGATCTTCTACCCAATTGTTGAAATCACCAATCAGATAGATTTTGGTAGCATTGGGAGCCCATTCACGAATGACCCAATTCTTTTCCATCTTATGGAGACCAAAATAGAGATAACCATCAGCAAAATCGCTCAGTGTTTGTTTGCCACCCTCTGTCAAAGCATTCATCTTGTCAAAAACTGCCTGATGACGGCCATTGATGGCAGCAGAGTAATCAGCCAAATACGGATCATTCTTGATTAAACGAAGCACAGGAGCTTCTTTTTTCTCTTGGGAAGCCTTTTTGCCAGTTACTTTCTTAGAGGTTTCCTTCTTGGCCTTAGAAACAGGTTGTTTAGCTGCCTTCTTGGTAGCCTTTGCCTTGGTCCCTGCGACTTTCTTTGCAGTCTCTTTTTTGGTGGTTGCCATAAAATTATATCATTTAATATTTTTCCTTATAAAACGGCTAACACTTAATTCTCACCTTGATTAGCCACGACAGTGCCAGTAACTGTACCATTCTTATACGTGATGGTACGCATCACCTTACCGTTTTTATCTTTCTCAATAAATTCGCCATCTCGCTCGTCTTGATGGAAAGAGCCTTCGTAGCGAATACCTTCAGCATCTTCCATAACACCAGGGCCTTCCTTCATGCCTAAATGGAAACTGCCCTTGAATTTAGTTCCATCGACCTGACGAACTATGCCATCTCCCTCCATTAAGCCATCCTTCCAGTGACCATCATAGACATCTCCGTTAGCCCAAGTATACTTGCCTGTACCGTTCTGCTTGTTGGCTTTCCATTGCCCAACATATGTGGCACCATTATGCCATGTGAAGGTGCCCATTCCATCTTGTTCGCCATTGAGAAAATGACCCACATATTTATCTCCATTGGAAAAAATATAGATGCCCTCTCCTGTACGTTCCCCACGAGCATATTGACCTTCGTATCTGTTTCCATCATGGAAAGAATATATTCCACGTCCATGCTGCTTATCGTTGACCCAATCTCCCACATAGAGGTCTCCAGTGGAATATGTGTAGGTCCCTTTTCCTGACATCTTGTTGTCCTTCCACTCGCCATCGTACTTGTTGCCATCATTCCAGTCGAAGACACCCTTCCCATTCTTCATGTCATTCTTCCACTGGCCAGTATAGTAGGCTCCGTTAAAATATTTATAGGTTCCCTTACCATCGCGTTTGTCTTCGTACCATCCTCCTTCATAAACATCACCATTGTAGTAGAACATCGTTCCTTCGCCTTGTTGATAATCGCGGAACCAAAGGCCAACGTATTTGTTGTTATTGGCAAAATAATAGGTACCCTGACCATGCTGCTGATCTTGATACCACTCACCTTCGTATTTTTCACCATCCGAGAAACTATAGGTTCCTTCACCCTGACGCTTTCCTTTAACGTACTCACCTGTGAAAGTATCTCCATTGGAGAAAGTAGTAGTTCCCTTACCATAAGG
Source organism: uncultured Prevotellaceae bacterium (assembly GCA_946413885.1). Taxonomy (GTDB): domain Bacteria; phylum Bacteroidota; class Bacteroidia; order Bacteroidales; family Bacteroidaceae; genus Physcousia. The sequence goes on along the minus strand of CAMKMK010000004.1, from coordinate 15,570 downwards.
TTTCCCTTTGAACATCTCACCTTGGTAAATCGCACCGTTGGGAAAAGTGTAATTGCCAATCTTAATTTGCTGGGCTGATAAATTAGCCAAACACATAAAATTGAAAACAATCCCTACGAGAAAATATCTATAATTCATTAAACGTCAAAAATATTGCGCGCAAATGTACGCACAAAAAGGCAATTTAGCAAATTATTAACATTCTTTATAGGGAGCAAAGATAATTTTCAGCCCGTTCCAAGTCTGCTGGGGTATCAATTCCGATAGTTTCCTCTTGAGTGATTCCCACCTTAATAGTATAACCATTTTCGAGCCATCTGAGTTGCTCCAAAGACTCCATCTTTTCCAATTTCCCCTGAGACAGAGAGGTTATTTCACGGAGCACAGAAGAACGATAGCCATAAAGGCCGATATGCTTGTAGAACGTATGACATTGAAGCCATTCCTGTTTGTCGATACCTCGTAAATAAGGAATAACACTTCTACTGAAATATAAAGCATGCATCTGCGCATCAACAACCACCTTAGGACTATTGGGATTCTCCAAGGCTTCCAATCCATCCTGAATTGTAAAAGGTTTTACCAACGTGGCAATCTGTGTCGAAGGATCAGAAAAGCATTCCATAAGAACACGTAATTGAGAAGGGTGTATGAAAGGTTCATCTCCCTGAATATTGACCACTACGTCAGCATCAGAACCTATGCGTTGGAATGCCTCGTAACAACGGTCTGTTCCACTTCGATGATCCGAACTGGTCATCACAGCCTGTCCTCCAAAGGATAATACAACATCAACGATGCGCTGATTGTCAGTGCAGACATATACTTCATTTAATACCTCACTAACGCGACGATACACACGCTCAATTACTGTCATTCCGCCCAACTGAGCAAGTGGTTTACCTGGAAAGCGAGTACTAGCATATCTGGCAGGGATAAGTCCTATGAAATTCATCTCGATTTGTCAAAATTTAATTGGTCAATTCATCTAAACCTACCATTTCCTCACCTACAGCCTCATCTCCAGTTGCGTTACCTGAATATCCACAGGGATCAAAACCAGTGGGAATGTCGAAATTCTCACTTTCGCTATAACCCAATTTTCCATCAGCATAAACCTTTTTCAAAAAGTATGCACAGATAGGCAAAGCTGCATTTGCACCTTGAGCGACAGCCATACTTCCGAAATGAATCTCACGCTCTTCGCCACCTACCCATGCTCCGAAAGACAAACTAGGCGTGTATCCTACAAACCAGCCATCAGAATTGTCGTTCGTGGTACCTGTCTTCCCTCCCATAGGCGCAGTAATTTTGTAACGATTACGCATACGACTACCAGTGCCCCAATCTACGACACCACGCATCAGAATAATCATCTTGTAAGCTGCTTCCTCTGAAATAACTTCACGGACACGAGGCACAAAACTGGCAAGTATATTCCCTTCATTGTCTTCAATACGAGTCACAAACATTGGCGTACGTCGAACACCCTTCTTTGGGAAAGCACTATATGCTCCCACCATCTCAGCTACAGAGATGTCACAAGGTCCCAGGCAAAGTGACATAGAAGGATGAATATCCTGATTCTGTATGCCAAACTCATGGAGCAAACGAACTAACGCAGCAGGAGAAAGTTGACTCATCAACCATGCCGAAATCCAGTTGTTACTGGTAGCTAATCCCCACTTCAAAGTAACCATCTCGCCATAACGAGAACGACTACCGTTGCGAGGAGTCCAACTACGGCCAGCAACTATATAAGTACGTTGTACATTGGGGGCTACATCACAAGGACTCCAACCGTTCTCCATCGCTAATGAATATAGATATGGTTTGATGGTAGATCCCACTTGACGACGGCCCTGAGTCACCATGTCATACTGGAAATAGCTGTAATCTATTCCACCCACATAAGCCTTAACATGACCAGTCTCGTTGTCCATACACATAAATCCTGTACGCAAGAATTTCTTGTAATACTTGATACTATCCATAGGACTCATCATGGTGTCAACCCCACCAGATGGAGTATAAACGGACATCTCGACAGGGGTATTAAATGCATCATCAATCTCAGAATCACTGTAACCAGCCTTACGCATTTTTACATAGCGTTCACTCTGACGTTTAGCTCGAGCCAAATTCTTCTTTACCTCATCGACCGTCAATTTTGATGAATAGGGCCAATTTTTATTGCTATTACCTTCTTTCTCAAAAGCAGGCTGTAGTTCTTTCACCACATGCTCATTGACAGCTTCCTCAGCATACTCCTGCATGCGACTATCCAAGGTAGTATAAATTTTCAGGCCATCAGTATAGATGTTATAGGGTTTTCCTTCATGGTTGTAATTCTTGTTGCACCAACCATACAATGGATTTTCCACCCAGGCTAAAGAATCATCGTAGAAGTTCTGCTTCTGCCATGATGCATAGTCGCTGCGATTGGGTTTTTTAGCCATCATCATCTGGCGCAAATAGTCACGCAAATAGGTTCCTATACCCTGTTTGTGATCCTGACGATGGAAATTGAGAGTCAGAGGCTCTAACATATATTTGGTGGCTTCAGCGTCAGTCATGTGACCTGCTTTTACCATCTGAGATAACACTGTGTTGCGTCGTTCCATACAACGATCAGGAAAACGAACAGGATTATAATAACTGGGATTCTTACACATCCCCACTAAAGTCGCAGCCTCGCACATGGAGATATCCTTAGGATCTTTACCAAAATAAGTTTTGGTGGCCGTCTTGATTCCTACTGCATTGTGAAGAAAGTCAAAATAATTGAGATAGAGAGTGATTATCTCTTCTTTGGTATAATAACGCTCTAACTTCAAAGCAATAACCCATTCAATAGGTTTCTGCAACATTCGTTCCTGGACAGAACCTGCTTTCTCAGAATATAGCTGCTTAGCCAACTGCTGAGTGAGTGTACTGCCACCTCCAGCACTTTTCTGTCGAAGAAAACCACGCTTAATGATAGCACGTACCAAAGCTCGAAAATCAATGCCAGAATGTTCGTTAAAACGTATATCCTCAGTAGAGATCAAAGCGTTTATTAAATTAGGAGACAATTCCTCATAAGAGACAAATACACGGTTAGCACTGCTATAGCTCCAAGTCCCCATCGGTTTTCCATCAGAAGAAATAATCTGGCTGGCAAACTTATTAACAGGATTCTCAAGTTGCTGTATATTAGGCATATAACCAATATTGCCAACAAAGATCTCGTAAAAGATAAAAGACAGAACACCTACTATCAAGATGAAAAGTACCCAAAGAGTAAGTACAAATTTCTTTCGCATATATGTTTATTTCTTGATTCACATATTAGAATACAAAGGTAAGAATTATTATTTAGATAATGGGATAAAATCAAAAAAAGTTACAGAATAAAATAAGATTGTTGCGTGATAGATAAATTTTATGTAACTTTGTGGGCGATAAATAAAACTTAGCATATTCTACAGTCTTATGGAAAATCGCAGTTTAGTTACCATTGCGAACCACTCGAAAGAAAAACTTCTCTATCTGATCCAGATGGCAGAAGAGTTTGAGAAACACCCTAACCGCAAAATACTGGAAGGCAAAGTAGTGGCTACTCTTTTTTTTGAACCCAGCACTCGTACACGCCTTAGTTTTGAAACTGCAGCCAACCGATTGGGAGCGCGAGTCATTGGATTTGCTGACCCTAAGGTGACCAGTGGAACAAAGGGGGAGACACTCAAAGACACCATTATGATGGTATCGAACTATGCTGACATCATCGTAATGCGCCATTATCTCGAAGGTGCTGCTTGCTATGCCAGCGAGGTGGCTCCCATCCCAATCGTTAATGCTGGTGATGGTGCCAATCAACATCCCAGCCAAACGATGCTGGATCTCTTTTCAATATACAAAACTCAAGGAACGCTGGATAATCTCAACATCTATATGGTAGGCGACCTCAAATATGGACGTACAGTGCATAGCCTGCTAACCGCGATGCGTCACTTCAATCCTACTTTCCATTTCATTGCGCCCGATGAGCTTGCCATGCCAGAATATTATAAAATGTACTGCAATCATAATGGAATCCATTATATTGAACATAAGGACTTCGACGCAAACACAATTGCTGATGCAGATATTCTATACATGACACGTGTACAACGCGAACGTTTTACTGACCTAATGGAATATGAACGGGTAAAGGATGCCTATCTGCTGAAAAAGAACATGTTATCCCATGCCAAACCAAACATGAAGATCCTACATCCTTTGCCACGTGTTAACGAGATTGAATACTGCATTGATGATACAATATATGCATACTATTTCCAACAAGCCCACAACGGGCTCTTCACCCGCGAGGCTCTTATATGTGATTGCCTGGGCATAAGTTTAGAAGATATAAAGAACGATAAAACCATTATTATATGAAACGCCAAGAAATGCTGGTTGCAGCTCTGCAAAATGGAACTGTTATCGATCACATACCCTCCGCCAAACTCTTTAAGGTTATCAGTGTCCTTCATCTAGAGAAGATGAAGACTGCTGTCACGGTAGGGTTCAATCTCAAAAGTAAGAAAATGGGGCACAAAAGCATCATCAAGATTGCTGATAAATTTTTTACCGATGAGGAACTGAACCAACTTTCTGTGATAACTCCCAACGTGACACTTGCAATTATACGTGACTATGAAGTGGTAGAAAAGAAGGAGGTAAAGATGCCTGACGAACTCTATGACATCGTGAAATGTGCCAATCCTAAATGTATCACCAATAATGAGCCCATGCGTACCCACTTCCATGTTTTGGATAAGGAAAATGGTATCTTACAGTGCCATTATTGCAACAAAGAAGTGAAAGTCAACGAAGTGAAACTTATATAAATTTTGTATATTGTTTAAGGCTAAATTAAAAAGATTATTTTCATGAAAAGAGACAATCGGATTTTCGAGTTAATCGAGAAAGAACACAAACGTCAATTGAAGGGTATCGAACTTATCGCCTCAGAAAATTTTGTCAGCAATCAAGTGATGGAGGCTATGGGTTCCTGTCTTACCAACAAGTATGCCGAAGGCTATCCAGGCAAACGCTACTATGGTGGGTGCCAGGTTGTGGACGAAGTGGAACAACTGGCCATTGATCGTGTAAAAGAGTTGTTTGGAGCTGAATATGCCAATGTTCAGCCTCACAGTGGAGCACAAGCCAATGCAGCCGTTTTTCTGGCAGTACTGAATCCTGGCGACACTTTCTTAGGCCTCAATCTCGACCACGGAGGGCATCTCAGTCATGGTTCACACGTCAACACAAGCGGTATTCTCTATAACCCCATTGGTTACAACATCAACAAAGAAACGGGTCGTGTGGACTACGATGAAATGGAACAATTAGCACTCGAGAACAAGCCTAAACTGATTATTGGTGGTGGAAGTGCCTACAGCCGTGAGTGGGATTATGCACGCATGCGTTCCATCGCAGACAAAGTGGGTGCTTTACTCATGGTAGACATGGCTCATCCAGCAGGTCTCATCGCTGCCGGGCTGCTTGAGAATCCTCTGAAATATGCTCACATCGTCACTTCTACTACCCACAAAACGTTACGTGGTCCCCGTGGTGGTATCATTTTGATGGGCAAGGATTTCCCCAATCCATGGGGGAAGAAAACTCCTAAGGGTGAAATCAAAATGATGTCAGCCCTTCTCAATAGTGCTGTATTCCCTGGCATTCAGGGTGGTCCGCTGGAACATGTCATCGCAGCTAAGGCTGTTGCATTTGGAGAAGCTCTCCAACCAGAATTTAAGGAATGGGCTACTCAAGTGCAGAAGAATGCCAAGGTCCTGGCTGAAGAACTGATTAAACGAGGATTCCACATTGTAAGTAATGGAACAGACAATCACTCCATGCTGGTTGACCTACGTACCAAATATCCCGATTTGACTGGTAAAGTTGCCGAAAAAGCTCTCGTTGCTGCTGATATTACAGTCAACAAGAACATGGTTCCTTTCGACTCTCGCAGCGCTTTCCAAACCAGCGGTATACGTCTGGGAACCCCCGCCATTACAACACGTGGTGCAAAGGAGGATTTAATGGTAAAGATTGCCGAATTCATCGAGCGCGTACTGAACGACCCTGAGAATGAACAAGTCATTTCGTCTGTACGTGATGAGGTTAATAACATTATGAAGGATTACCCCTTGTTTGCTTATTAAGCCTCTTTCTAACTCCCCCAAATAGTCTCTATGGGTGAGAGATAAAAACATCAAAAAAGGAGGGTGACATTCCCTCCTTTTTTAGTATTTCTGTTATTATTATTTATTTATTCGTAGTATAAAATCTCCTTCGGCAGAGGTGCTTCTTGACCTTCAGGAGTTTCCCATGATAACTTCAAATTCTTGCCAGCTGTCTTTTGGAAATAATTTACCTCGAGGCGATGAAAACCTTGATCAAGATAGAAAAAAGCTTCCTCTGTGTTGGAACCGTGACTTCCATCGTTGTCGATAACCTGTTTGCCATCAAGCCACACCTTGCTACCATCATCGGATTCACAGAAGAAATGGTAACGACCAGCCTTGTCAACACGTACAAGAGCCTTGTATTGGAAGCCAAAGTATTCATCTATCTTGGCACCATCGATGAGGAAGTCTGACAGTACACCACTCTGTAGCACAGGCAGATCAGAAAGTTCATCGACACTCTTCACCTCTCCCTCATGGTAAGTGTAGTGCACGCCCCTACCCTTAGGATTAGCATTGATAGCTGGGAACGTGCCATAATCTGTCTGTGGAACGAAATCAATCAAAGGTTCACCTTTGTATTGAGGATCAATAGGCTCTTGTTTCACACCATTGTCAGGAGTAAAGTCAATGCCTAACACCTTAGCAACGGTGGCTGCAAACTGTTGGTTGTAGAAGGGACCATTGTTGCTTGTCTCACCCATTTTTTCAATGCCCTTTCCAAAAGCGATACACCAAGTATTTTCCGACCCGCGGTTTCCTGAACCGTGTGAGCCAAAGTTGATACCATAGCCACGTCCGTGATCGCAGAAAAGCAGGTAGGTTGTTTTTCCTTTATAGAAAGGATCACTCTCGCAGGTCTCAACAATACGACGAATATACTTATCGCAGTAGTTGGTAGCTTGCAAGTATTCATCATAATGGTTGGCATGTGCGAATTCATCTGTATCACCAAAACCCACATACATTACCTTGGGATGATCGCTCTTGATCGTCTCTAAGGCATAAGCATAAGTGAAAGCATCGAAGCGCTCACTGCCCCAATAATGAAGCATACCTTCTTGCATCTCGTCAATAAGCTGAAGTGTAGGCGACGAATTACGGGCCACATTGGGCTCGTAGGCAACGCTGCCAGGAAATCCACCACGATCGTTATTAACAGCATAACGAATGCTCTTCCATGAGGCATACATCATCACCTTACCCTTGTATCGTGGATCTTCATTGACGGCTTCCAGTACACTTTTATTAGGATTGGGTACAGGATCATTGCTGTCAACACGCGTATCATCTGCGTATCCGCAAAATGTCTCGCTATAGCCAGGATAGGAGTATTTCTTTGAGTTAGCCACCTGCATCTGGCTGCCTTTCAAACGGTTACCAACCAAAAATCCATTCTCAGCTGCATAACTCCAGATGAAAGGCATCAAGGCTTGACGACGTTCCTCTGGTGTGGAACGCCAATAAGCAGCCTTCAAACTCTCTGGATCACCCACATACTTGGGATTACCAACCAATGATGAGTCAGCACCCGTAAAAACTTCCTGCCAACGCAAACCATCAAAGGAAATAATAACCAGACGCGGATCATTATCTCCGCTCGAGCATGATGCCAGCGCAGCCAGCACCATCAGTGATAATACGATTCTCTTCATCTCTGTTTTGTTATTTTGTTAGTTATTCATTTCTATACACGAAGGAAAATGTTCTTCTTATACATGATGTAAAGAATGCCGAAAACAATGGTTGCATTGGCAAACGCGATAAGGGCGGGATAACCCTCACCCAGAAACTGCTCAGTGCCATGAAGGAGAGACTCGCTGACACTGGAGAAGCTCACGACATTTGAGACCACGTATGCCGTGATGCTGTTCATCCCATAGACTTTCAGAAAAGTTAAGCCAGAACGATGTCCTCGACAATCTATCCAACTATAGAAGGCCCAGAGAAGAAGGAAACAATAGCCGCTGCTTACAAGGGTCATTGAACTCGTCCAAATATGCTTTATTACTGGGTGTACAAGTCCTAACAGCCAGCCAACAACAACCATACCTAATCCCAAACCTAACAACCAAAATTGTTTGCTGCGCATCGTCTGATTGCTCCGCAGCAATTCTCCAGCAAGAACACCGGTCAATACCGTCACGATGAAATTAAGACTGCTAAGCAACCACGTATAAGTGTACCAATCTTTAAACACTACTACCCCGTCTACCATCTCGGCATTATCGCGGAAACGTCCTAGAATCATTCGATCAATGCCTTCAGCCAAGTTGCCTTGCGCACTGTAGTCCCCACCTCCGTATCCACCAATGGTGACAAACTCCATTGCTGCCCAAAAGGTAACCAATAGCCCTATCGCCACAAATATCTGAGTGCGAGGTTTGGTGTACAAAAAAAGAAAAGCAGCAAACAGATAGCCGACAGCAATGGCTTGGAGCGTGTTGGAGAACAGATAAATATGCTGGCTGTCAAGGGAAAGCAAGTTGCCCTGACATATCATACCAAGCACCCATAACAACAGGAAACGGCGACCTAAACGGCCCCAAAGTGCTCCTCGACCCATGTTGCCTTCTCGGTAACGTGACAGCGAATAAGGAATCGTTACGCCTGACATGAACATGAAGAGCGGCATTACCAAGTCCCAAGGTGAAAAACCTTCCCATTCCTTATGGGTGAATCCTTGAAGAAAAGTGTCGTACCAACCTGCATTGATAAGAGGTTGCAGCTTGAATACAATGCGATCCACCGCCACCAACATTAGCAGGTCAAAGCCACGCAAGGCATCGAGTGATGCCAATCTATGATATGTCTGTTCTTTGTTCATGGAAATTCTCCTATTTTTTCTGTTCTTGAGCTTTAGATTTCAGCAATTTGTCGATTTCATCGAACTCGTCGCCCATATTCAGATACAAATAAATGCGATAAAGAGGTTGGGCCCAACGAGCAATATTTTCTGGTTGCAGCTGACGAACCATCTCCATGGGTGGACGTGCAAGTGCATACAATTCCTTGATTTTCTGACGTTCCTCCAAAAGACTCTCGTCCAATTGATTTTTCCCCTTCATAGCCTCCTGGACATAGAGCGCCTTATTGCAATATGAAATAGACTTGTTGTAATAGGCATCCGCATATTTAGCATCCAAGAGGATACATGAATCACTATAGTTGATGCATTTGTCATAATCTTCCTTACCCAACGACAACAGACTCTTGGCATACCAATACAAAGGATTCTCCCTATGTAAATGTATCAGGCTATCTGCTAAAGCAAGACCTTCATCAAACTGGCTATGCTGATTGTAGTAATCCAACAGGCTCACAAAAAAGTAGTCGTGATTAGGATACTTATAGATTCCAGCATGAAGTTCCTGCACCCACATCTTCTCATTGCCCAGACTTTGATAGGATCGACATTTGTATTCCTGCAACACAGGCTTCGTGACACTATCTGTTCCCTCTATCGCCTGATCCACGTATTTCAGGATCTTAGGTGCATCCTTCAGATTATGACCACAGATGGTAGCCCAGTAATTGATCTTGGGGAGAAGTGTATCAGAAGGATTCCCATTTGTACGAAGATAACTGTCGAAATATTTATAAGCAGATGCCCAATCCGACTTTTTTAGGAAGAAAATTCCTCCTGTCAACAGGTTTCTGCGATGTTTCAACATCATGTCGCGTGTACGGTCTCGATACTCCAACTTGATGTTACCTTTCGCATTGGGAATGATATCCACGCTATCACACAGAATCAGATTGTCGTAAATACTCAGCACCGTATTGAAGAGTGCTGCCGAGTCATATTTCTGCTTCAGGAAAGCCTGCTGATTAATTAGCGAGTTGGAACTCTCATCCAGTTCAGCAGCAGTATAATAAATCTTACATTTATCCTTATTCGAAAGTTCAGGTCTGGTCAGCGCACCCAGCAACCCTTGTTTGGCAGCCGGCTGATTAGCCCTTGTCTTGAGAGCCAAACGGGCAGTCTTGTACAAGGCCTTCATCTTGGGAGGTTCCTGTGGCTGTTGTCCCATGATGCTGAGCGAGAACATAACCAAGCATATAAACAACCATTCTTTCATCTTATATACCTTATATAATTTATTATAAAGTCATCTTGATAGCTTTAGTATGCAAAACTACATATTTCTACTAAATAAACAACCTCTTTCTCCAGATAAATGGTAAATAATTATGAATAATTCACGGAAATTTATCTTCTTTTGCTCAAAAAGGAGAATAATTTTTCCCAAAATTGTTCTGTCTTACAATCGTATACTCATCCTGTTCTCAAGGCAACGTGTTCGATGGTGGGTTTCAACGTGTCGCATCTGAACTTTCAACGTGTTGAATCTGGACTTTCAACGTGTTGTATTCCTCTTTCCTACACGTCGCAAAAGTACGGACATAATGAAACTTTCTCAAAACAAAGAGGAGCGAACTTTCGCCCGCTCCTCTTGAACATTATTAAAAGAATTAAAAGAGAATACTGGTTACAACAACTTGTCCATTTCAGCAGCCTTAGCAGCCTGGCCAGTTACTGTGTAGCATTGCTTCAACTCGTAAGCCCACTTCTGAGGCTCGTCTGGGGTCAGCTGTCTGGCTTTCTCAAAGAAAGGAATTGCCTCGCCAAAGATACTTTTGGTCTTCTCGAGTGTTTCTTTAGCAACCTTCTGGTTCTTGATATTGCTGATAGTGGAGTTTAGTGCCAAAGCTTGACGGAACTTGCACAAACCACACTGATACCAAGCATCATAATAGTCATCCTTTATTTCAGTACATTTCTTGTAGAAGGTTAATGCATCATCGTACTTCTCTGTTGCGAAGAGAGTATAAGCCTTACCATAGTTGGCAATCAAGACATTGTTGTCAACTGCCAGAACTTCATCTGCGAACTTGCTCATTGCATCAACACCTTGCTTCTGGTAGTAAGCCAGCAACATCTGAATGTAGTCTTCATTCTCTGAAGGCTTAGCGAGGCACTCTGTGTGGACAGCTTTAGCCCAACCTGTGGTGTCGCCTTTCTCAAGATAATTCTGCAACTTCACCTGCTTAACGCCTTGTGCTCCATCTGCAAAGCCAAGAGCTTTCTCGTAATATTTGTCCATCACGTCATACTTACCAGCCTCATGAGCAGTCATGAATGCATAATATGCTATCTGCTCATTAGTGATAGGCAGCTTCACATGATCAGCACATTCAGGGTATCTCTCTGCGTAACTCATTGCGATATCGTAAGCTTCCAGAGCATTGTCGAAACGCTTGCACTCGCTCTCGAACTGGGCTGCGTAGATGTAATAGAGGGCACTCTGACCAAGATTGAGGTTCTTGGCTTTCAAAGCAGCCTCGTTGCCATACTCGCCTTTCGTCACCTTGGTTGTCTTCAACTCATTATGCAGAGCCTCAGTCATACTCTTCAGGTTGTTGAAGTATGCCAATGTGTCGAAAGCCATACTGTTGGTTGCATTAGCCAGATACTCGTTGTGGAGAGGCTGGGTGAACTCTGACAACAGTTTCCATGCTTCTGAAATCTTCTTTTCATCGATACCACCACTCTTGATAGCCTTCATTACCAGAGCAGCGCCTTTGGGACATTCTGCCAAGATTTCTTCTGGGGTCACAGACTTGTCATTGATCTTAGCATAAAGGGCTTCCTTTATTTTAGTAGCCTCTGTTATGTCAATTTTTGCCTGCTTCTGGGCAGCCTTCAGTGCTTCCTTGGCAGCCTTTTCAGCAGCCTTGTCTTGTGCCTGAACTGTCACGTTGCCCACGAAGAGCAACAGAACCAGCGATAAAATAACTTTTTTCATACGTGTTTAATTTTTATTGGTTTATAGATTTTATTTCTCTCAATCGAAAATCTTTAAATTCAAAATCATTTTCAATTCTCAGCAGGGGCCTCTTGAGCAGGTGTCTCTGGGGAAGGTGTCTGACCATCCTCAGGAGTTTCACCCTCTGCAGGCATTTCCACTTCCTCGTCGTCTGCACGAGGAACCACACTCAGATGACTTATCACATCGTTGCGCTTCTTTAGTTCTATTACCTTCACGCCTTGAGCTATACGTGTCTTGGTTACCTTGATATTGTCAGCATGGAGACGGATGGTGGTGCCACTCTTGTTAATTATCATCAAATCGTCCTCATCCTTCACTATCTCCACTGCCACTACGTAGCCAGTTTTCTCAGTGATGGCCAACGTCTTCACTCCCTTGCAGTGACGTCTCGTCTTGCGATACTCATCCACGCAGGTACGCTTGCCGAATCCATTCTCACTCAGCACCATGATGCTCTCAGTATCCGTATCGTTTACAACACACATACCAACCACACCATCGCGAGGATCATCGTCAAGGATAATACTCTGGACACCAGTACTTGCACGTCCCATAGAACGTACTTCATTCTCGCTGAAGCGAACCACACGTCCACCAGCATTGGCTACGATTATCTCGTTCTCTCCATTGGTCAGCTCTACATTGATAACCTGATCCTCTTCGCGGATATAGATAGCAATCACACCATTGGCTCGAGGACGACTGAACTCCTTCAGGCAAGTCTTCTTCACGATACCATCCTTCGTACAGAACATCACATAGTGAGTCTGACAGAAGTCAGGATCCTGCAACTTGCGGATGCAAAGGCATGCTGCCACGCTGTCTCCAGGTTCAATCTGCAGCATGTTCTGGATGGCACGTCCCTTGGTCTGCTTTGTTCCTTCTGGAATATCATATACCTTCAGCCAGTAGCAGCGGCCACGATTGGTAAAGAAGAGCATCGTGTTGTGCATTGTGGCAGGATAGATCTTCTCGATGAAGTCGCTGTCACGTGTTGCACTTGCCTTTACTCCTATGCCGCCTCTTCCTTGAGCCTTGAACTCAGCCAGAGGAGTACGTTTGATATAACCCATGTGGCTCAAGGTAACAACAACTTCGTCATCAGCATAGAAGTCTTCAGGATTGAATTCCTCTGCGCTGGGCATGATTTCCGTCTTGCGCTCATCGCCAAACTGTTCCTTCACCTCAATCAGTTCATCCTTGATTACTTTCTTGCACAGGTTGTCATCAGTCAGAATCTGATTGTAGTATTTGATCTTTTCTTCCAAGTCATTGTACTCGTTGTGCAAGTCTTCTTGACGCAAACCTGTCAGTTGACTCAGACGCATATCCACGATGGCCTTGCTCTGCAACTCATCAAGCTCGAAACGGGCTTCCAGATTACGTTGGGCATCCACAGGAGTCTTGCTGCCACGTATGATATGAACCACCTCGTCAATGTTGTCGGAGGCTATAATAAGGCCTTCCAGAATGTGAGCTCTCTCCTCTGCCTTCCTCAAATCGTATTTGGTACGACGAATCACCACGTTGTGGCGATGCTCAACAAAGTTGGCAATACAGTCTTTCAAGGTCAACAGCTTGGGACGGCCCTTCACCAGAGCGATACTGTTCACGCTGAAACTGCTCTGCAGAGGAGTCATCTTGAAGAGTTTGTTCAGCACTACACGAGCATTGGCATCTCTCTTGACGTCAATAACAATACGCATACCCTCACGGTCGCTCTCATCGTTGGCATTACTGATACCATCCAGTTTCTTGTCATTCACCAATTGAGCGATATACTCAATCAATTGGGCCTTGTTGACTCCATAGGGAATCTCCGTTATCACGATCTTGTCATGCTGCTCATCCGATTCGATGTCAGCCTTCGCTCTCATGATAATACGTCCGCGACCTGTTTCGTAGGCATCTTTTATGCCCTGCAGACCCATGATGTATCCTCCCGTTGGGAAATCAGGACCTTTCACCCATTGCATCAAATCCTCACTGGTCAGTTCTGGGTTGTCAACGTATGCCACACAGGCATCAATTACCTCGTTCAGGTTATGGGTAGGGATATTCGTCGCCATACCTACGGCAATACCTGTAGCACCATTGACAAGCAGATTGGGAATCTTAGTGGGCATTACGGTAGGCTCAACCAGCGTATCATCGAAATTCGTGGTCATATCCACGGTTTCCTTCTCCAGATCCTCCATCATGGCCTCGCCCATCAGACTCAAGCGTGCCTCCGTGTAACGCATCGCAGCGGCTCCATCGCCATCCACACTTCCGAAGTTTCCTTGCCCGTCCACGAGTGTGTACCTCATGTTCCAATCCTGAGCCATACGCACCAATGCGCCATAAACAGAACTGTCGCCATGAGGGTGATACTTTCCGAGAACCTCACCCACGATACGTGCACTTTTCTTATAAGGTTTGTTGTGAGTATTTCCCAGGCCCTCCATACCATATAGGATACGGCGATGCACCGGTTTGAATCCGTCTCGCACATCAGGCAAGGCTCGAGCCACAATGACACTCATTGAGTAGTCAATGTAGCTCTTTCTCATTTCCTGCTCGATGTCAACTTTAATAATTCTCTCTTGATCTTCCATCTATTTTTAATTTGTAAATTTAATCATCCAAAAAATCAGACAAATGCCATATTTTGTGCAAATTTAGCCAAATTTCGCGATTTGACCAAATTTTTGACACTAAATTTTCTCCTCATTTTAAAGAAAATTAAATGCCTTAAAACGCAAATTAACGCAAATTTCGACTATATGGATTATTGCAATCTTGTAATCCATACGTTTTAGAGAGTTCTTTTGCCCTGATTTTAATAAAATCACTCCAGTTCAATCGTCTCTTTGGGATAAATTTGGGCAAAAAATGGAAATTTATGCAGAAAAACATGAAATAAAGTATCAAAACCTTTGTTTGTAAATTATAAAAGTGTATTTTTGCATCGAGATAAGATTAATGTTTTTCATTAGGTAAATAGGACTGTTGACGTAGTGATTATGGCGACAGCCCGGGTTAGATAAAATGAAACATTGCAACTTTTATTTAATTTTTTCATGCAGACACTCGTGATGAGTATTCTACATGTTAACAAAGTTATTAGTAAGATTTATAGTTAATTTGATATGGCTGCCCGCGAGGGTGGCCATATTAAATTTAGGTTTTATTGGTCAAGTTTGTTTGTTGAACTAATATCATCGCCAAATGTTATGAAGGTGATGTTAACGATAGCACTTGCATTACCCCTCAGTAGTACACCTGTGCCGGCAGCCACTTTGCCTGTGATCTGCTCGAAGTTGATAGTTTCTCCCTCAATACCCGTTATCTGCCATGCGGTATATCCACAGGCATTCGTAAAGTCCACAGGCATTGAACCGGCAAAAGTGACGTAGCCACTGCCATTGGGAGTTACACTCTGGTCATTAACATAACCTATATCACTAGTGTCCGGTTGAATTTCTTGGCACGTTTATTAAATGTTTAAATTACAATGAGATACAGCGATCTTA
>CAMKMK010000003.1 GCA_946413885.1 uncultured Prevotellaceae bacterium | reverse complement strand
GTTTGGCACCAGATTTTTTTCTGATCGGAATGTTGAACATCTTCTCGGCCTCGTCAATCATCACGTCCTTGGCGTGTGTCCTGCCCTGGAACAAGTTGAATGAATTTTACCTGTACGGATGCTTTCCCTTAGTAGTTATTCATGGCATTTCTATGTCATTTATCAGTTGAGACGGCCCCCACGCTGGATGAGCAGGCGTATGTGATCTGTGAAATCCGTTGCCTTCATCAAATCTTCGATGGTGAGGTGCATACGATAACGCCAATAGTGACGAGGAACGGCGGGGATGTTGATGCGTTCGTCATCAGGATAGGGGTAGCGCAATTTCTCGTCTATAGAAATCCAATCGGGGAAACTAATCAGACAAAGCATGCTGGGACAAAAGAGGTGACGCGAGATGATTTCTTCGGCCAGCCATCCAGGTAGAATACGCAGCGCTGCTCCATCGTGGTGAAGAATCTCATTATAGTAGTGCTGAGTGCGGTCATAATCCTCTTCCCACCAAGCTCGCAGGGTGGCCATATCGTGAGTGAAAATGGTGCTCACGCTGCGATATGGGTTGTTCTCCAAGTGCCCAAAGAGTATGCCTGGCTGCTTGGGCATAGCCTGAATCTCGAGACTGAGCATACGCAAGCTGTCTATTACGGGTCCCACACAAGCAGGCACCATTCCCAAATCTTCGGCACAAGCCAGCATCTGGGTGGATTCCACCAACGTAGGCAGTTTCTTCATCGCCTGAGCGTACCAGAAATCATTGTGCCGATGATAGAAATAGTGTTCGTAGAGACGGCGGAAAGCTTCCTGTTCATGCCAAGGCAAACAACGGAAGATGTAGTCCTCTGTGGCAGAGATGCGTGGATGATATAGCTCTGGATTGTGGATATCCGGCACGAAGAGGACATCACTTATCAAAGAATAAAGTCCTTCACGCAGAGCAACGGATGAAGTATCCGTCATATCCTTGAAAGCGGCCTCCACCTGGCGTTGAGTGGCATATTCAGGCCGCATCGCATAACGCACATTATCCATCTTGGTCAGGTAAGCAGTACGTACATGATCAGCCATTCCGCCAAAGATGGAAGTGAGCACACTATCAGTAATATAGGGCTGAGTGAAAAACTCCTTCTGGAAACGGAGTCCAAAGCTTTCTATCTCCTCCACGCTCATGGGAAGTGCGGGTGAGAACTGGCCAAGCAATCCGTGAACACTGTGCAAGGGAATCTCCCAAATGCGGAAGAAACCAAGTACATGATCGATACGGAATGCATCGAAGTACTCTGCCATCTTGCGTAAACGGTGAACCCACCAACGATAACCATCCTGAGCCATGTGATCCCAATCGTAGGTGGGGAAACCCCAATTCTGACCGTTCACGCTGAAGTCGTCAGGTGGCGCACCAGCTTGACCATTCATGTGGAAGTAGTAGGGCTCTTTCCATACTTCTACACTATGGCGGCTTACACCTATTGGAATATCTCCCTTCAGGACAACTCCCTTAGAACGGGCATAAGTACTCGTCTCGCTCAATTGCTTGTCCAGGATATATTGTTCGAAAGCATAGAAGCTGGTTTCCTTTGCCTTCTTCTCTACCAACGCATAGACGTCCTCAGCCTTGTAGGTCTTATAGTGAGGCCATTTCTGGAAATCACCCGTACCATACTTATCACGCAACATGCAGAATGCAGTGTAGGGAACAAGCCATTCCTGGTTTTTCTGATAGAATCTCTCATATTCGTCAGATTTCAGAATGCGGCGTCCCTCCTGTTTATACAGACGTTGCAGATAAGCCTGCTTCAAAGCAATCACCTGCTCATAGTCTACCTGTTTCAAGGCATTCAGCTCACGACGCTTCTTTTCATACTCCAGCATGAAAGGGGCATCATTGATGGGAGGTAACTGCTGCAAATCGATATATATCGGATGCAAGGCATAGGTAGAGATACAGTTGTAGGGATAGCTGTCAGTCCATTTATATGTCTGTGTAGTATCATTGATGGGAAGCAACTGGATAACGCTCATTCCTGTCTGATGTGCCCAATCGACGAAACGTTTCAAATCACTGAAATCCCCTACACCCTGACTCATCTCGCTACGGAGAGAGAACACGGGAATCACGATGCCGGCAGCCTTCCAGTGCTCATCATCCACATGGATAATCTCGTCAAAGATGACCACCACATGATTTTGGGGTATAGAACCTGATGGACTCAGACGATTGTCGCCATTCTCCCATTGAATCAAATCACCTGTCTTCTCATCTACGATAACATATTTGTATTCAAAGGGTAAATACAAATAAGCAGCACTCAGACTGACAACCCATTCATTGACACCTGCGCGTTCCATACGTAAAGCACGCAGGGGGTCCCATGCTCCCAAAGGTGGTTGACTGCCCAACAATGCAAGTGCCTGACCTTCATGTAGTTGTGGAGCCTGCACACGGAAGAGCAAAGTCTGCTCGTAATAGACGAAATTGGGATCTTTGGCCTCGAAATGAGAAACTGCATGAATATAAGCTGAACTATAGAGATGATTCAGTTGAGGAATGTCTCTCCAATAATCAGGGAAGATAAAAGTACGCAAGGAATCAGCAGGGAATCGACGGGGCACACCATTCCACTCACGCCGTACGACTTGACCATCCTCCATAATGACATATCGATACTCGAAAGAAGCAATATCACGCTCAGTAACTTGAACATCACCATTCCAATGAAGTCCATCCGAAGTATCCAAAGACATAAGAGAATCCACGTGAATTCCTTGATGTCGATACAGAGTAAGTTCCACAGCTACAGATTGCCCCCAGTGAGTCCGATATTCCAGCGAAAATTGCAGTTTCATAGATGTCTATATTATTGCTAAATTACAAAACTCACTGACAAATTTAGTAAAAAAACAAGAAAAAAAAGAATATCGCTCAAAAAAAGGGAGATAAATTTGTGAGAACGTCTGAAAAAAATTAAATTTGCAAATGAAAACAGATGAGTAAAAGACTTAGCCGCGCTGGTTTGACTGGGAATCTCATCAATAATTTTATGAAACCGAGAATAGTTTCGTTTCCAATGGCGGGCCACGCTCCGAGAGGAGTAACTTACTGTCGGTGGATTACAAAGGTAACGAACGTCTCAAAACTTTTTGTGTTCGGAGTTTCATCACATCATCAGCGTGGCTTTTTATACAAAGAAAGCGTGCTTCCCAATGAAGGAGCACGCTTCTTTTAGTAAATCAAATCAGATTGGACTGATTACTTAACCTTTGCAACGATGGCTTTGAAAGCCTCAGGGTGATTGACTGCCAGGTCTGCAAGAACCTTGCGGTTGATCTCAATACCTGCCTTGTGAAGAAGACCCATCAATTGTGAATAAGTCAAACCTTCCAAACGAGCGGCAGCATTGATACGCTGAATCCACAAAGAGCGGAAATTGCGTTTCTTGGTACGACGATCGCGATAAGCATAGGTAAGACCCTTCTCCCAAGTATTCTTGGCAACAGTCCAAACATTTTTGCGGGCACCAAAATAACCTCTGGTAAGACCCAGAATTTTCTTTCTCTTAGCTCTTGAAGCTACATGATTTACTGATCTTGGCATAATTTTTTTCTTTTTGAACGTTAGCGCCGTCTATCATAGGACGAACTTTATGCTAAGCATTCGGTTAATAACTTAAGTTAAAAACTGTGTCTTGAATTTGGAAGATTAACGCAAACACAGAAGATCGCGAACCTGTTTCATGTTCTCGCGTTCCACGATTGCACTGTGGTCCAGATTCCTCTTTTGTTTCTTTGTCTTCTTTGTCAAGATGTGGCTGTGGTATGCGTGGTGACGCTTTACCTTGCCCGTACCGGTCAGTGTGAATCTCTTCTTTGCACCGGAATTAGTCTTTACTTTTGGCATAATTGTTTGTTTAAATATTTATAATTATTAATAATGATGTGGCAACGCATATACCAGGGCGTTACGCACTATCGTTCTTTTCCATAATTCCTAATCGTCAAAGTCCTCGCCTTCTACTTTGGGACCCGTGTATTCTTTGCGGGCCTTCTGTTGTGGGGCTTTCTTCTCACGAGGGGTCTCTTCCTTGACAACCTCTGCAAATGCGGTCTCATTCTTCTTGCCGCCAGTTTGCTTCTTGGGAGCTATGAACATGATCATGCGTTTTCCTTCCAACTGAGGCATCTGCTCTACCTTCCCATAATCCTCCAAGTCAGCTGCGAAGCGCAAAAGAAGAACCTCACCCTGCTCCTTGAAGAGAATACTACGACCCTTGAAGAACACATAAGCCTTCACTTTGTCGCCTTCCTGAAGGAAACCCTGAGCATGCTTCAGCTTGAAGTTGTAGTCGTGATCATCCGTTTGAGGTCCAAAACGAATCTCCTTGATTTCAATCTTGACCTGCTTGGCTTTCATTTCCTTCTGATGCTTCTTCTGTTGATACAGGAACTTGCTGTAGTCAATCAGACGACATACAGGCGGCTGGGCATTAGGAGATATCTCTACCAGATCCACTCCTTTCTGCTCTGCTAACTGAAGGGCCTTATAGGTAGGAAGTACCGTTGATTCTATATCATCACCTACGACGCGAACCTCGTGAACGTGGATCTGATCGTTGACGCGATACTGTTGCTTTAAGTTGTCTTTCTTCATTAATTATTTAAAATCGGATGCAAAATTAATACTTTTCTGTCATTTTCCGCACTTCATCAAGAATTTTCTTTCCAAAATCTTCATATTTCATGCTTCCTTGCTCTCCTCCACCCTGCTGACGGAAACTAACAGTGCCTTCCGACTCCTCGTTCTGACCTACAATAAGCATGTAAGGAACACGCTTCATCTCGTTGTCGCGAATCTTACGTCCAATCTTCTCGTTGCGATCGTCCACATAAGCACGAACCTCTACGCTGTCATAGTATTCCTGCAACTTTCTCGCATAGTCATTATATTTCTCACTGACAGGCAGAATGGCAACCTGATCGGGACTCAACCACAAAGGGAAGTGACCAGCAGTATGCTCGATCAGTACAGCAGTAAAACGCTCCATACTTCCGAATGGAGCACGATGGATCATCACTGGACGATGCTTCTGGTTATCCTCGCCCACATACTCCAGATTGAAACGCTCAGGCAGGTTATAATCTACCTGGATAGTACCTAATTGCCAACGACGCCCCAACGCATCTTTCACCATAAAGTCCAATTTAGGACCATAAAAAGCTGCCTCACCAAGTTCAGTGGTAGTCTTCATACCCTTTTCTGCACACGCCTCGATGATAGCTTTCTCTGCTGCTTCCCAAACCTCGTCTGAACCGATATATTTCTCTTTATCATTGGGGTCACGAAGTGAAATCTGTGCCTCAAAATTGTTGAAATCAAGGGCGCCAAAAATGATCTGGATGATTTCCATCACACGAATGAACTCGTTCTTCACTTGATCAGGACGGCAGAAAATGTGAGCATCATCTTGAGTGAAAGAACGTACACGGGTCAAGCCATGCAACTCTCCACTTTGCTCATAACGATAAACCGTACCAAACTCTGCACAGCGGAATGGCAAATCCTTGTAACTGCGAGGTTTAGATGCATAGATTTGACAATGATGAGGACAGTTCATTGGCTTCAGCAAGTACTCCTCGCCTTCTTCAGGTGTATGGATAGGTTGGAAACTATCCTTGCCATAATGATCCCAATGACCACTGGTTACATAGAGATCCTTGCTTCCAATATGTGGAGTAATAACCTGCTGATAACCATATCGTTTCTGGATTTTCTTAAGGAAATCCTCTAAACGCAAACGCAATGCGGTACCTTTGGGTAACCAAATTGGCAAGCCCTTACCTACCATATCAGAGAACATAAAGAGTTCCATCTCCTTACCAATCCTTCGATGGTCACGTTTCTTTGCTTCCTCCAACAAAACCAGGTACTCTTCAAGCAACTTTTTCTTGGGGAATGTGATACCATATAAACGGGTCATCATGGGGCGCTTCTCATCACCACGCCAATAAGCAGAACTTACGGCCAGTACCTTGCAAGCCTTAATGGGAGCAGTACTCAACAAATGAGGACCACGGCAAAGGTCAGTGAAAGCACCCTGCGTATAAGTAGTGATATGCCCGTCTTCCAGATCATTGATCAACTCATTCTTATAGGTTTGACCATGATCGCCAAAGAACTTCAAAGCATCGGTCTTGGAGATGTCACGACGAACCAATTCTTCTTTCTTCTGAATCAGTTCAGCCATCTTCTTCTCGATAGTCTCAAAGTCACTCTCACGGATCACAACTCCTTCAGGAGGCATAACATCGTAGTAGAAACCGTTTTCAATAGCGGGGCCAATACCAAACTGAATCCCAGGATAGAGTTCTTGCAGGGCTTCTGCCATCAAGTGAGCACTTGTATGCCAAAATGCGTGCTTGCCTTCTTTGTCATCCCACTTATAAAGGACAATACTTGAATCCTCGTTGATAGGACGATTCAACTCTATTGTCTCACCATTCACACCACAAGCCAAAACATCCTGAGCCAAACGAGGCGAGATGCTTTCTGCTATCTGATAACCGGTCACTCCAGCTACGTACTCACGAACTGAGTCATCGGGAAAAGTTATTTTTATCATGTCTAATTTATTAATGTTCTAATTTTCAAGGGTACAAAGATACATATTTTTAGTAAATTACGAATCTCTTTCGTAAAAAAAGTCACTTCTGCTTCTTTGTTGAATAGCGTTTAATCAAATTATAGGCCGAATATAGACCATATTCGCCAGCTTGACTGAGGTCAGAAAGCCCTTCTTCGGATTTGTCTGACATCAGATGAGCAACACCACGATTGAAATATGCACTGGGAAATTGGTTGTCCAATCGAAGTGTCTCTGTATAGGAATCGATGGCAGCTGGATAATCATTCAACAAAATCTGAACTCCACCTCGATTATAGTGAGCATAGACAAAATCGGGAGCCACTTCTATACAACGAGTCAAGTCTTGCAAAGCCATCAGATAACCCAATCGGACATCCTGAGCCTGCATGGTAGCTCCAGAAGCTTCCAGCTCAGCACAACGAACCTGAGCTCTCAAGAATAGAGCGAGCACATTGTCATCTTTCAGGGAAAGAAGATTATTGAGGTCAGCCACTGCATTCTCGAAGTCGCGTACATGATAATAGTCGAGTGCACGTTGCAACAGTAAGGTCGTATCGTTGGGCATCTTCTCCAATTTATCTGTAGCCTCGGCAATACGGTCGAAATGAGTCTGTATCAGCGTTTCCGTCAGATTCCCCTCTACATCTGTCAGATAGAGGGCTCCAGGCAGTTTCTTCTGAACATTCAAAGATTCCACCCATTTCGAAAAAGCAACGTAGTGACTCATCGCCTTCTCCTGACGATAATAACTCAACACATAGAGAGGTTGCGGTTTCAGTTCTGTCTGTCGATTCTGGACACGACCACGATACTCAGTCGCATACTCATTCTCTTCCTCGTGAGTATCTTCTTCCACCAACTTGTTGTAATCTTCAATGTTCTTCTCACTCTTCTTACGTGTCTTCCCCGTAGACTTATAGGTTCCCATAGTAACGGCCAGCTGGGCTTGAATGATTTTAAACTCATCACGTTCAGCCCCATAGATGTCTCCTATCTTTCGACGAATGGAAGCACGTTTCTGGTAACCTGCCCAAAACTGTGGATACTCATTGATTACTGCACTAATATCACGAATGGCACCGTTATAATCTCCCGTATTGTCAAGCAAGAGTGCACGGTTATAGAGAGCAATCATGTTGTCAGGTTCCTGTTCGAGCACAAAATTGAAATCCTCAATAGCCAAGTTGTCCTCCCCTACATTAGCACGCAACAAAGCACGATTGAAGTGACCCAAATAGTTGCCTGGTTCAAGTTCAAGTGCGGTATCGTAATCCGACATGGCTCCTCGTAAATTATCTTGATTATAGCGAGCTAAAGCTCTGTTGATATAGAGCCCAGCCACACGAGGTTGTTGCACAATGGCCTTATCCAGAGCTTCCTCGGCTTGTTTGTATTCTCCACGTTGCGAGCATACCATAGCTTTCATGCTCCATGCGGGTCCTTCATAAGGATTAACTTCCAAAGCACGATCCACCCATTTCTCTCCTCGCACAGTATCCTGCTCTGCAAAGGCGACTTGAGCCTTCAAAGTATATTGTATGGCCTCTTTGGGCCAGTACCTTATCATATAATCCAATGATGAATCGGCCTGAGCATACTCTTTTAATTCCAGTTGACAAAGCACCATGTTGTGCCAGCAATTACGGTCCATAGGAGTAATTTCGATGGCTTTCTTGTAATCTTCCTCCGCCAACTGGTATCGATTCTGGTTGATACGGCACAAAGCCCTAAGCACATAATGATTTGCCATGTAGGGATTCCTCTCAAGCGCACTACTGCAATCTATCTCAGATCCAGAATAGTCCTCTAAATAGAACTTTGCTAAACCACGATAGAAATAAGGTTCACCTAACCAGGGCTTGGCATTGATGACCATGTTGAAACGTTGGATTGCCAGCACATAATCCTCGTAATAAAGAGCATTCCTCCCCATCAGCATTACACGGTCAGTATTGATCTGGGCAACGATATGGATTGGGAAAAAGAAAACAAAAAGGATCAACAGCCTTGCCCATCCCCTTCGTAAGAGAGGAAAGCATAAGGGATGAAAGGGCTGTGAGGACTTCATCTTTTTCCAGTCTTATTTCCTTGCAAGGTTACGGCAGAGGGAAACCTAAGATTACCTCTTGACCTTGACTTTATAGTTGCAAGTGAATTTCCCTTTGGCAATAGCTTGCAACTTGGATCGAGTAAGTTGTTTGCGTAGACCTGTCAAATGGTCCGTGAAGACCATACCCTCCAAGTGATCAAATTCGTGCTGCATCACACGAGCCAAATAACCACTCACCCATTCATCATGAGGCTGGAATTTATCATCCAAATAAGTCACATGAATGCGTTTGGGACGTTTCACTGACTCGTGGATTCCAGGAATCGACAAGCATCCTTCTTCCATCGTGTCAGATTCCGTATCATCCAGTTCTTCAATATGAGGATTGATGAAAGTACGGATGAATCCTTTGTATTCTGGATAATCTTCGCTGAGGAGATCCAGATTGATCACCACCAGTCGAATACTAAGTCCAATCTGAGGAGCAGCCAAACCAATGCCTTCGCTGTGATCCAACGTGTCATACATGTTCTTTATCAGGTTCTCCAGATCAGGATAGTTCTCATCGATGTCCTCTGCTACCTTGCGGAGGACAGGCTGACCATAGGTGTATATTGGCAATATCATTTTCTCTCCGTTATGTCTTTCCTTTTTGTATTCGTTTTCTGCTTAATGACTACGATGCCCCTCCATCCACCCCTGCAAAATGATGCAGGCACTAATCTCATCCACTAATGCCTTGTTTTGTCGAGCTTTCTTTCCCAGTCCACCTTGAAGCATCGCCTGATGAGCCAGCACACTGGTGTAACGTTCGTCCCACATCTCCACAGGGATATCTGGTATTGCTTTCTTCAGTTGTCCCACAAAAGACTTCACTCGAGGCAGATTATCGCTGTCGCGTCCGTTGGTCTGTTTCGGCAGTCCTATCACAAAGCGTTCCACCTCTTCTTGTGCCACGTAGTCCTTCAGAAACTTCATCAACTTATGAGTCTCTATGGTGGTCAGACCATTGGCTATTATCTGCAAAGGGTCCGTCACAGCAATACCTGTGCGACGGACCCCGTAGTCTATACATAGGATTCTACTCACCCTATATGAATAAGGTAAGAAGAATTATTTCTGATACAGCAACCAAGCGCCGGGATACTGACCTTCCAGACTGTTGCGGCTCTGAGCAGCCTCTGCCTTGGTGTCATAGCTGGTGGCAATCACGCGATACATGGTACCTTGCGTGGTGGAAGCCTGTACAACACGAGGAGTATAACCCTTACCAGAAAGAGTGCTGGCCAAACCAGTAGCATTGCTCTTCACGCCAAAACTACCTACAACAACGCTGTAAGCCTTCAATGCGGGACCAGAAATCAAGGAAACGTTCTCAGAACGTACACTGACATTACTGTAGTCAGTAGCTGGAGTAGTGGTTGTAGTGGTTACAGGAGTGACAGCAACAGGATTGGTCTGTTGAGTAGTGGTTGTGGTAACTTCCTGTTGAGCCTTAGCCTTCTCATAAGCTTTCTTATAAGCACTCTCCTTGCTCTTACAAGAACTCATTGCAAACACCATACACAGGGCTGTGCCCATCAGTAAAAACTTCTTCATACGACTTTTTGTTAAATTTTTATGTTTGAATTTAGAATAATATCCCTTGTTTGTTTATATCACTGCAAAGTTAGCATTTTTCCTATTAATAACAAAGGTAAAGCGGAAAAAAAACGTTAAAAGATACATTAAATTTATATTTCCTTGAATGATATGCAGAAAATATACTATATTTGCATCAGCTACTAACATAAAAACGAACATAATTATGAAAGCATTTAATTATTTGGTTGCATTTATCAGTGGTGCCGCTATTGGTACAGCATGTGGTTTATTGCTCGCTCCTGAGAAGGGAAGTGACCTTCGTGAGAGAATTGCTGAGATCCTGCGTAAGCGTGCTATCAAGCTCAACCGCAAGGACATGGAGGACCTCGTTGATGAGATTGCCGAGGAAATTCAATCTGCAACTGACAAGAACGATTAACATCATACCTCAGCCAGCCCATGCTGACAACCAGGAAATATTCTGAGAATTTCCAGGAACTGCTACAGGAATTGAAGACTTATCTGGGTCTCCAAAAGAAGTATGTATCTATGGATGCAGCAGACAAGTTGACAGTCCTCTTGTCTGCCGTATCTGTAGTCTCTATCTGCATCCTGGTGGGATCGATGATCCTGTTCTTTGCCACCTTTGCTTTGGCACAATGGATAGGAAATCTGGCCAACAGCCAGCCCATCGGGTTCCTGACCATCGCCGTCGTGCTCTTCGTTGCTCTGCTTATCCTATACCAGAATCGTGGCAAATGGATTCTGCGCCCAATAGCACGCCTTATGGTCAGCATTTTTATCGACAAAGAAGACGAAGAAGAAGAGGAGGATACAGCTGATGACCAAGTATGATCAGATAATCAACAGCCCAGACATTCTGGAATCCCTCCGTCAAGAAAAGGAAGCCATACGAAAGAAGCTACGCAAGAGCAGCGGCAGGATGTCAGGTACCACTCACCAAATCTTCGCTCCTATGCCTCGAGCCAAAACGAGAGCACAGGGGGTGAGTCAATTCGTCAGCAATGGGATAGCCATTTGGGAAGGCGTACGCATCGGCATGGGACTTATCTCTGCCGTACGCAATTTCTTTGGCGGCAGGCGACGTTGGAGATAGTTGATCCTCTCCTTTTCTTCCATCTTACACGTTAATCCCCCAAAGTGTAATAATTTATTATCCGTCGGATAGCCCTTTCGCAAACAGGACAGAACACAGGAGCCTCATTGATTTTCATGCGGCATTCCTGACTTGGCCTATACACGCCTTTCGACTGATATCCCCCACCCTCGTACACACCTATTTCCGTATATAGATTCTTTCCGCTTGGCTTTGTAGGAATCTTTGTTTTACGAGGTAACATGTCCTTCCATTTCCTGTCAAAGTCCACCAGAGTCGTCAGGTTTGGTTCCCAAGGCTCCGTATCAACAGGATATTGAGTCTCATACTGGTCATCATAATAGTATTCATCTCCCAATCCTGCAAAACTATGACCGAACTCATGCACCACCACAGGTCGCGTCTTCTCGTTGTGGGCAGAACTCATCAGATAACTGTTGTAAATACCTCCACCTCCATAGTTTTCCGTATTTGCGAGAATCAGGATATGCTCATAGGGCACACCAGCCAACACGTCGTGAAGCCGCTTCAAATGCAAGGTGGTGAGATAGCGCTGGCTATAGAAAGTGTCATAGCTGCTGGACAAAGCCGTTGCCTTCCATATTCCCTTATTGGGGATGCTTACTCCACTCTCATCAGAGGGCGACATCACAGCCACAAAATTGAACCTGTCCTTCAGACTCTTGAAAGGTTCGTGCGACAGGATGGCATCAATCGCATCACGACAATCCTTTTCGAAAACGTCCATCTCACTTGCCAAGTAACCTTCAGCCACAAAGGTCACGTCAATCTTCTCCCTGCTGTCACCATTTTTTACCAGATATTTCCAAGGCCGTGAATCTGATGAGCCGATAGGACGAATCAGGATGTCCTCAGGGTCAACTCGATGCGTCAGGGTCGATTTCACCTGATTATGAGTGTCAGTCAACATGATGGTCACATCTACCTTTCCTTTTGGCATGGGAACCAGAAACGTGTTCTCAAAGGATTTCCGCACCTTGGTGGCTTCCTCCGTTGACTGCCATTCCTGAAAGAGTGTGCTGAACGAATGCTTATACAACACCTTCTTTCCCAGCGTATCCGTTACGGTAATCTGGCCGTTCCCTTGCAGCAATAGGCTATCCAAATTCACACGACGTCCATACCATCCATCCGACACCTCCATCTCATCCAGATAAATCTGTTGCTCACGGTTGTTTCCGCTGAATGTATAATCCAAGCGTAGTGTCTTGTCAAGAAAGATCTCATCGAATCCATCAGCATGGGCAGATAGCGTCATTAGGATCATAAACACGAAAGAAATACCTCTAACATATCTCATAATCAAATCACGTTGACTGTTCTCACCATTAAGAATATACATTTTTCTAATCTACAAAGGTACGGTTTTCCATGAATTCTGACAAATTTTAGCAGATTTTTCGCCCCAGCATACAGGTTTGGGCAAAACAAGACCTTTCTTGTATGGAGAATAATATTCTTTCGAAGCACTTTTTTCAACCTGAAATCCAGAAAATACAAACAAAAAACACAGCAATTTCATCTAATTTTTTCCTAAATTCATTCTTCTTTTGGTTAAATGATCCCAATCGCATAACTTTGCACTCGTAATCTTACGATAATCGACATCAAAAATAACATTATGAAAACGGTATTGATAACAGGTGCCAACAAAGGCATCGGATGGGGCCTTGCAAAGCATCTTGGCCTTAGCGGATGGAAAATCATCATTGGCGCACGACATCAAGGACGTGCGGAAACGGCTGTTAATGAATTGAAATCTATGGGCATAGACGTGCTGGGATGGGTAAATATCGAACTAACAGACCTTGCAAGTCTGGAACTTGCGGTAAAAGAGATAAACGAGAAATATCCAGCATTGTCGATGCTTGTCAACAATGCCGGCATCCCAGGCAACATGAGCGTAGATGGTCAGCATACAGAACTTTCTGACATCAAGGAGACTATCGACGTGAATTTCATTGGCACTTTTTACCTTACCAAAATGCTGATGCCTCTGCTGGAGAAGAATAGCGGAAGGATTGTCAACGTTACCGTTCCGTCAGAGATCAGTCCCTACTGGCATCCTCTCGCCTACGTAGCCAGCAAGGCAGCACAGAATGCCATGATGGGAGTGCTGGCAATGGAGTTTCAGCAAAACAACACGCCACTCGAGATTTTCTCCGTACATCCAGGACCTACCACTACTGACCTGAATGGCAACATGAGCCTTCCTGGATTCCACGATATAGAAACAGTTGGCAGCAAGATGGCGGAACTCATCAATGACAACAAAAACCATCAGGGAGAATTCATCGAGCTCTACCCTATCGTTAAAGAAGATTGACAGGAAAACGTCCACAATGTCACACTGTCCCATTGTCCCATCGTCCCATTAAGCACCTTTCAACTTTCTCCCCCTTAACTCTGCTTACAATACATTCAAGAATAGGTATGAATAATGATAGATTGTAAGTATAGTAATTTTATTATAATAATTATATTATAATAACCCATAGGTAGCATACACCTCTCTGCATAGTGGAAACACCTTAATGGGACGATGGGACAGTGGGACGATGGGACGTTTTCTCACTCCTGCCATTTTGTCGCACCACCTAACACATTGATTTTCAAATAAAATCAGAGTCTTCCGAGTAATCAGAGTAATCAGAATAACCAGCTCATAAGCTGAAAGGACAAAACACAACACGTTGAAAACCCAAACACAACGTGTTGAAACCGCAAAGACAACACGTTGAAATTGCAAAGACAACACGTTCTTCCTGCAAAGTCAACACGTTGTCTTTTTCATCGCGACGTGTGACCCTATTTCTAACCTTTTGGAGGGATGAGAATGAAATAGAGTGGCGATTTTGAAAAGTTAACAGGAAGATGGTGGGAAATCCAGAAAAAATCCGTACCTTTGTAAGCTCATAAGGCAAAGAGCGACGTTTTGTCGCAAAACCTTACAAGGTAAAAAGATTAACGAAAAAGAAGTCCACCTTCAAAAAACCTAAAAACGAAAATGAATAGAGTACACGCCCTCGCAGCAGTTCTTCTGCTTACTTTGACCGCTTCCGCCCAAGAGGATGCTTTCTTTGAACCATACAAGAACATCGATCTGCGCTTGCCTGCGGTACCCCTCATCGTGAACGACCCCTATATCTCTTTCTGGTCGCCTTACGACAAGTTGACTGACGGCGTCACCCGCCACTGGTCGAACATCAAGAAGCCTATGGACGGCTTGCTTCGCGTGGATGGCAAGGTGTACAGATGGATGGGGCAGCAGCAGACCTACATTCTGGGCAATCCCTATCTTCCCATGACTTCCGACAAAAGCTGGTCAGCAAAAGCCTACATTGGCACCACAGCTCCTGCGACGGGTATCACCTGGACGCGCGAGGACTATGATGATTCGGCTTGGGAGACCAAGAGAGGTGCCTTCGGCTGTCCTTATCATGGGAGCAACTACAATTGTCCTGATGACTGGCACACCAACGTGGGAACTGAATGGTATAAGGAAGGGACAAGTGTGTACATCCGCCGTCACTTGAATCTGACAGCTGAGGATCTCCAGAAGGAACTCTACGTGAAGTATTCCCACGATGATTACTTCTATCTCTTCATCAACGGCAGACTTGTCATCAATACTGGCTACAACTGGGCTCCCAATGAAGTCTTCAAACTGAAGCCTGAGATGATGGCTTACCTCCACGAGGGCGACAACGTGATAGCCGTGAGATGCCAGAACCAGACGGGTGGCGCATATTGCGACTTTGGCATCTACGAGAACCTGAAGGTGAACAATCCTGACGAGGCTGTGGCTGTTCAAAGGGGCGTGGATGTGCTGGCCTGCAATACCTTTTATAATTTTAAGTGTGGACCCGTCAATCTGGATGTGGTATTCACGGCTCCCATGATCATCGATGATCTGGAATCAATCTCCACTCCCATCAATTACATCAGCTATCGTGTGACCTCGAATGACGGACAGGAGCACGACGTGCAGTTCTATTATGGCTTCACTTCCGAAATGACTGTCTATAATGGTACGCAAGCGACCGTTCAGCGCACGCATGAGAAGGATGGCAGGAAATACGTGAATGCTGGTACCCAAAGCCAAAGCATTCTGGGTCGTGTTGGCGACATGGTCACCATCGACTGGGGATACATCTATCTGCCTGCTGTGGATGGAGGCGATGTCTGCGTTGCTGACTACAACGATGCTGAAAGAGAGTTTGCGGCAGAAGGCAAGATCACGACGGTAAAGGAAGCTGTCTATCGCTCCGCCAACTCGTCGCAATATCCCATGATAACGTTCATCAAGGATTTGGGAACGAGCGCGAAAGCATCAGGCTACATGATGATAGGCTACGACGAACGTTACGACATCAAGTACTTCAACGTGAACTTCCCTGGCTACTGGGCTCGCGACAAGAAGACCATCTATGAAGCCTTTGAGGAGATGGACAGCAAGTACACCTATTATATGAAACGTAGCCGCGACATGGACAAGATGATCTATGACGATGCCTTTAATGCCACGAACAGCAAGAAATACGCTGAACTCCTGTCAGGCACCTATCGACATGTGCTGGCCGCTCATAAACTCTTCCAGGACAGGGACGGTAACCTGCTTTATTTCTCTAAGGAAAACAATTCCAACGGATGTGTCAACACCGTTGACCTCACCTATCCCTCTGCACCACTCTTCCTATGCTATAACACAGCCTTAGAGAAGGGAATGATTACCAGCATCCTTGATTACTGCTATTCAGGACGTTGGCCCTACAACTTTGCCGCTCACGACCTGGGCACCTATCCTCACGCTAACGGAAACGTGTATGGTAATCCTCGCGCAAACGACGGCTCCACCATGCCGCTTGAGGAAAGTGCAAACATCATCATCCTCGCTGCCTATATCGCCAAGAAAGACGGCGACCTGGACTACCTGAGGAAATACTGGAAAGTGCTGACCTCGTGGAACCAGTTCCTGGTTGACAACGGCAAGGAGCCTGGCAACCAACTCTGTACGGATGACTTCAAGGGTGCCAGTACCCGTAATGCTAATCTGGCGGTAAAGGCAATCATGGGTATCGCCTCCTACGCAGAGATGTGCAAGATGCTGGGATACGATGACCTTTACGAGCAGAACATGACCATCGCTCACGAATATGCCCATTATTGGGTGGATATGGACCGCTCGAAGGACGGAACCTGGTACTACATGGAATTCCAGAATTCCAATCATTGGGGTCTGAAGTACAATATGTTTTGGGATAAGCTCTGGGGATGGAACATTTTCAATGATGATTATACGGGCGACGTGATGGGTGTGGAGATTCCATATTACTTGAAACGTATGAAACGCTATGGTCTTCCCTTGGATAGTCGCGACAACTCGTGCAAGTCCGATTGGAACGCATGGGTAGCCGCCATGACGACTAAGGAGGCTGACTTCAACACCATCATGGATGCAGAGTGGAAGTTCGCTAACGAAACCACTTCCCGCTGGCCTCTGAGTGACTGGCACCAGACAGAGAATGCGTCAGCTGTTGCCTTCCGTGGACGTTCAGTAATTGGTGGCTTCTGGGCAAAAGTGCTGGTAGAGAAGAATGCAGGTAACCTGCCCGATGGGATTGAAAGAATCCAGGAATCTGTAAAGTTCGACAACACTCAGACAGAGATTGGCAGATACAACCTGAGCGGTCAACGCTTGAAAGACAACGAGAAAGGTGTCCATATCGTAAAGTACGCTAACGGAACCGCACGGAAAGTACTGGTCAAGTAGAACACGATTGTCAGAAAACAAGAAAAAGTCAAAGGACGTGAAAAGACAAGAACGATACGACAAGCTGGTGGCATATTTCCAGAAAGCCATGCCGATAGCAAGGACGGAGCTTCACTACGAAGATCCTTTCCAATTGTTGGTGGCTGTGATGCTTAGCGCCCAATGCACAGACAAGCGAATCAATCTGGTGACACCACATCTTTTTGAGGATTATCCAAACGCTGAATCCATGTCACTCTCCACTCCAGAAGTTATCTACGAGTACATCAAATCCGTCTCATACCCCAACAGTAAAGCGAAACATCTGGTCGAGATGGCTCAAATGCTGATGAAAGAATTCGAAGGAAGGGTTCCCAGCACGATGGAAGAACTGACAAAACTGCCTGGCGTGGGTCGCAAAACAGCTAACGTGGTCCTGAGTGTGGCATTCCATCAGGCTGCTATGGCTGTGGACACTCATGTCTTCAGGGTAAGTCATCGCATCGGACTCGTCCCTTCCTCCTGCACTACTCCACTCAGCGTTGAACGTATGCTGGTGAAACATCTGCCTGAGGAAACGATACGCGATGCTCATCATTGGCTCATCCTGCATGGAAGGTATGTGTGCACCGCCCTCAAGCCAAAATGCGAACAATGCGGTTTGTTGGAAATTTGTGCGCGGAAATTTGCTTAATAAAGCAAAAAGCAGTAATTTTGCACACGATAAAAAAAGGCTATTCTAACACATTATTAAATAACAAGACATTATGACAATTAACGAGTACAAATTTGCCGGCAAAAAGGCTATTGTTCGTGTGGACTTCAATGTGCCCTTAGACGAGAATGGAAACATTACTGACGACACCCGTATCCGCGGTGCTCTGCCTACCCTGAAGAAGATTGTTGCTGATGGCGGTGCAGTCATCATCATGAGCCACATGGGGAAACCCAAAGGCAAAGTGAATCCAAAACTTTCTCTTGGTCAGATTCGCGAAGCCGTGGAGAAGGCTCTGGGTGTTCCTGTTGCTTTCGCTACTGATTGTGCCAACGCAGATGCAGAGGTAGCAGCCCTGAAACCAGGTGAAGCCCTGTTGCTGGAGAACCTGCGTTTCTATCCTGAAGAAGAAGGCAAGCCCGTAGGTATCGACAAGGAAGACCCTGCATACGATGCTGCCAAGAAGGAAATGAAAGCTAAGCAGAAGGATTTCGCAAAGAAATTGGCAAGCTATGCTGACTGCTACGTAATGGATGCATTCGGTACTGCTCACCGCAAGCATGCCAGCACCGCCGTAATTGCTGACTATTTCGACAAGGACAACAAAATGCTGGGTTACTTGATGGAGAAGGAAGTTCAGGCAGTTGACAACGTGTTGAGCAACATCAAGCGTCCATTTGTTGCCATCATGGGAGGCTCAAAAGTAAGCACCAAGATTGGTATTATCGAGAATCTGCTGGGCAAGGTCGACAAACTGATCTTGTGTGGTGGTATGACTTACACCTTTGCTAAAGCTCACGGAGGCGAGGTAGGCAATTCCATTTGTGAGAATGACAAGTTGGATATCGCTCTTAACGTAGAGAAGATGGCAAAGGAGAACGGTGTGGAGTTGGTATTGGGTGTGGATTCTGTAATTGCTGACGCCTTCTCCAACGATGCCAAAACTCAGGTTACGCTTAGTAATGAGATTCCAGAAGGATGGGAAGGTCTGGATGCTGGTCCCAAGAGCCGCGAGATCTTTGCAAACGCCATCAAGGGTGCCAAGACAATTCTCTGGAATGGCCCTGCTGGTGTTTTCGAGTTCGACAACTTCACGGCAGGTAGCCGCGCTATCGGTGAGGCTGTAGCACAAGCTACCGCTGAAGGCGCTTTCTCCTTGATTGGTGGTGGCGATTCTGTAGCTTGCGTCAACAAGTTCGGATTAGCTGACAAGGTATCCTACATCTCTACGGGTGGCGGCGCTCTGTTGGAGGCCATCGAAGGCAAAGAATTGCCTGGCGTAGCTGCCATCAAGGGATAATCCAAGCAACGATTGATACGGGGTAACACATCGCTCCGCATAGAACATGATAAAATATTATTCGCTGATAATATTACTGATTATGGCCTCCTGTACAAGCAAGCAGGAGGCCATGCTTTCTCTCGAAGAAGACGCAGGTCTCGACGGGTCAGCTCTGCGCATCGCTGTAATGCCTGTAATGGATTGCCTGCCCATCTATTATGCCCAACGCACAGGATTGATGAAGGAGATGAATCTGAATGCTCTCGTGGAAACCTATGTAGCACAGATGGACATCGATACTACCCTGCAAAAAGGGCATGCTGATGTGGCTTACTCAGACTTGATACGTGCCATTCGACTCATGCCAACCGTGAATAACTTGCATGCTTTCATGGCAGGTCAGGAACGGTTAACACTGATTTCCCAAAAGGGGAAACGAGTGAAAAAGGAAAATCAGCTTAAGGAGAAAATGATAGCTATGTGCCGCCTGTCAATAACAGATTACTGGTGTGATGCATTCATTGATAGCCTGAAGATGATTGATGAGAACGCATATCGCCCTCAAGTAAATGATGTGCAACTGAGGACTGATATGCTTCGAACTAATCTGATAGATGCTGGAATCTATACGGATCCCTACACAACCTGGATGCTGAAATTAGGGCATCTCAAGATAGAAGAAACAAAAGAACAAGATCCACATTTGACAACATGGGTTCTACGCTCTGACAGCACATTCAGCGAAGAAAAAGAAAGACAAATAAAACTGTTCGTTCAAGTATATAATCTGGCAATAGATAACATGCATCGCGGTCTCTTGACAGACAGCATCAAAGCAATTTTGAAGGACACCTATAAGATACCCGCTGAAGTGGCAGATTCTCTTATACTGCCCAAATACAACAACGCTAAAGCTCCAAAGCAGGAGGACATGACACGCGCTGCCAACTGGCTCCAGACCCGCAACAGGTTGCCACGAGGCATTAATACGGAAGACCTGATTACAACAAAATATACAAAGGAATGACAAATCTGAAGGTACTGGGTCACATGGTGGATGAAGGTAAAAAGGCGTTGCTGGATTACCGCATCTCAGAAGGGCTGGAATTCTTGACAGCCTTAATGATAGAATGTGATAACCGACAACTCTACCACCAAGCCAACCAACTTTGTGATGACTATGCCAACATGATGCGATTCATCGCACAAGGAGGTATAGATTCCCAGCACAACAAAATCCAAGACAATATCATCCGCACAGGTTTGCGCACCATTGATGCAGCACACCGCGCAATACGCATTTATCAGAATTTAGACAAATA
This sequence comes from uncultured Prevotellaceae bacterium, assembly GCA_946413885.1. Classification (GTDB taxonomy): domain Bacteria; phylum Bacteroidota; class Bacteroidia; order Bacteroidales; family Bacteroidaceae; genus Physcousia. The sequence goes on along the minus strand of CAMKMK010000003.1, from coordinate 14,334 downwards.
CGGAACCACATACAACATGATGGTTCAAGTACATGGAAGGGACGCGTACAGCATTTTACAGAGATTGTGGAATAAAATGAAGGATAGTCCAATGCATTACGATGTAGAGGATCAAATCTTCAATTGCCTATGGACCAGCGAGCCATTCACTCCCGCACAAACTGCTGAAGTATATGAATTCATTATCAGCCAATACTCGCAAATTCAGCAACACTGGACTTCTGCCCTTGCACTTTCTCTATGGGAGTACATGGATCCTGAAAAGATGACACTTATGGCAATGCTAACGAACTCAGATGATCCATACGTTCGTGCAAGAGCCTTGACAGGTTATGCACTGGCAACGATGAGACACAAGGACCAGTTGCGATTCTACCCCACACATGGTCAATCCTTGTTGAACAAGCGGGCTGCCAATGAAATGATTCTGATACAGAAGAGCCTCATATTGAGTATCCGAAGTGAAAAAGCTACTGAGAAGATGGAAAAAGACTTGATTCCCAACGTAATGAAAATCTTTGGGAACGACTACGAACGTCTCAAGTTAGGATTGGGGAAAGAAGACAAGAAGGCTCAGAAGCTTTTTAAAGAAATACATAAACTCAATTCAACAGGTTATGATTTGAGTTACCGCAACTTCATCTTCGCAAGCAGAAATAAGTTCTACGAACAATTGGCCCATTGGTTCGCACCATTTGAAGAGAAACGTCCTGAAACAATTTCTGTCATGTATGACAAGAAGGGTGAAGTAAGAAAGGATATGAGATTCCTTCTGACAGCCAGTAATCATTGCGAAACCGACAAATATGCCATGTGCTTCCTCTTGCAAAGCAATATGGAAAGCATAAAACTGATGAAGGTGGATCCTGAGATTGTGGAGGGGTTTATGAACAAGGAACCATCCATAGAAGAAATCTACCGTAACATCATGCAATGTCTCTATCGATTCTATTACTTGTCTCCATGGAAGGCTGATTTGACAAATCCTTTCGAGATGACACCTTACATGCCTGACTACGATAATCTACGCAACTTCTTCTCTGACGAGCAAATGCTGGATGTAAGCAAATTCCTGGCAGAACATGAGTATTATAATCGTCCACTCATCTATTTAGACGAACTTATCCACAAAAAAGGAGCATCAGAAAATGCTCTTACATTGATGGGGAAATGTCATATCGGACAAGGCAATTACAACAAGGCATTGGAGCAGCTGACAAAAGCTGAGATTCTCAATGAGAAAAACACAGAGATTCTGAGCAATATCGCTCAATGCTACAAGGCAATGGAGCGATACGGAAAGCAGGAAGAATATTTAATTAAATTAGTTGAGATCGATCCAGAAGCATATCGCATTGAACTCGCTCTTTGTTACATGAATCAGGGGAAATATGAAGAAGCTTTGAAGATCTTCTATCAGATGGAATACGAGGGCAAACATGTGAATATGGCAATGCGTTCCATCGCATGGTGTTCACTTAAACTCGACAAACTGGAAACTGCAGACCGATATTACAAGAAACTGATAAACTTGGGTGAAAAAACTCGATGGGAAGATTACTTGAACGCTGGACATACCGCCTTCATAGCAGGGAATTGGAAATTAGCTAAAGAACGTTATCAAACCTATATCCCCATGTATCAGAAAGAGCATCCCGATGATCACACAAGTGGTATAGCACCCTTCGATACCGACAAGCAAGAACTGATGAACCACAAAATCAGCATTGCAGACATAAATCTAATGCGTGACATCGTTCTCTCTAAAGATGAAAATTAATTCTCTCCTACTTTTCATGTCAGTAATTCTTTTTTCCTGCAATCAACCTGGGAAAATGCCTGTTGTACAACAAGAAACTGACCATCCCCCAATAGATAGAGAGGAAATATGGAGAGAAAGTGATCGACGTATTCAAGTGGGAAGTTTTGCACCTGACATCCTTTTACCTAAATTGTTTCCTGGTGACAAAACAAATCTGGACTCCTTACAACGCAAAGAGCATATATTGCTCTTCTGGGCTTCGTGGTGTGACGACTGCCAACGCGAAATGCCTAATCTGCTTGCTATACAACAAAAATATCCTTCAATAACATGGATCAGCATCTCTTTTGACAACGAAATTCAGAAAGCACAAAACTATATCAGAAAACATAAACTTAACGGCACACATCTCTTTGATGCCAGAAATTGGAGGGGGCCCGCTTCAGAGGACTATGCAGTTCCATTGCACGGCATACCATATATCATTTACGTGGATGAGAATGGAAAAATCCGATGGCATGGAGGAACAGCCAAGGGATTAGAAGAAAGTCTTGACAACAGAACCTAATCGTCCAATGATGCGATGACCTAACGAGAAACGTTTCTTCCAATCAGCAGACGTATATACTTGACAATTTTGAGTCACATCGCGATAAAATATCTCTTCCAATTCATGCGTGACTAAAGGGTCATAGATAAAAGCATTCACTTCGTAATCATAAAGCAAGGAACGACCATCTAAATTAGTGGTACCAATTGTGCAGAAACGATGGTCAATCGTCATCACTTTCGTGTGATGGAAACCTCCATCATAATACCAAACTGTGGCTCCTCGACGAGCCATCTTTTTCATTTCTAATCCAATAATATCAGGAGTAATATTGTTATCGCAATTAGTGGAAACCATTATCTGAACATTCACGCCTCTCCTAAGAGCCCGCTTTAGAGCACGGCGCACTGTGCGTACATTCGTGGGATATGGGTTTACTATTTGGATTTCATTTTGAGCGACATCAATGGCACGAGCAAATGTCTTACGCATTTGAGAACTACCTTCATACGGATAGCGATCAACTACAGCAACGGGGGATTCTCCTACATGTTCTGGGGAGGCTTGGTATCGAGAATCCAATTCAAGCACTTCACCAGAAACGGCATACCACATAACAGCAAAAATATGTTCAAAGGCGGCTACGGAAGGACCTTCCACACGTATATGCATATCACGCCATTCTCCCACCTTTTTTGTGCCATGAATATAGTAATCAGCTACATTCATTCCACCTGTATATGCATACTTGCCATCCACAACAACAATCTTGCGATGATCTCGATGGTAGGCATGATTGATATAAGGAAATTTCACTTTGTCGAACTCGCGAACATCTATTCCTACTGCACGGGCACTATCCAAGAAAGGGTCAAAGGTAGCTTTGTCCGTAAAACTGCGGCTGGCATAACTATCGAAAATAAAACGCACCTTAACACCCTGTCGAACTTTCTCTGCAAGGAGATCAAAAAGTGCATGACCGATGCTATCATCCTTGAGTTTGAAATATTCAAGATGAATATAAGATTCGGCCTTTCGAATATATGCAAACATATCATCAAATTTCTCACGTCCACTTGGCAATAAGGTTATACGGTTCCCTTCATAAATAGGTATCCCCAAATCATCCAACATCTGATGCAATATCTCATCCAAGTTCTGACACTGAACTGGAAAGGGCAAAAGGAACTGTCCAAATAGAATCAATAGAAGAACCTGAAAACTTTTGAACTTCATCATGTTGTTCTAAGGGAAAGAATGTGATGAAAAAAAGAGTGAATGAGAAGATCCATTCTCCTAAATCATGCAACGGAAGTTATCCACCACGCCCAATAACTGATGTTCTTCGTTAACCACCAACACTGCATGAATCTTACGCTCATGAAGAAGATTAAGAATATCACACACTTTCATGGTTGGAGGTACACAAACTGGAGTCCGAGTCATGATTTCATCAACAGGTACATTAAAAAAGCGTTCCCTAAGTCGCTCTGTAGCACGACGAACATCACCGTCGGTAATCAGCCCAACGATACGATCATCCTGAATAGCAATTCCTAAACCCAGTTTACCTCGACTAACTATAATTATTGCCTCACCTAGAGGCATCTGAGGAGTAATGATGGGCATGTCTTCTGTTCGCATCACATCACAGGCGGTGACCAAAAGGCGACGACCCAAAGAACCTCCAGGATGGAATCTGGCAAAATCACGTTCGCGAAAATGACGAGCTTCAATAAGGGCACAAGCAAGTGCATCGCCCATGGCTAAAGCAGCAGTTGTACTACTGGTTGGAGCAAGCTTGAGAGGACAAGCCTCTTGACGAACACTCACACGTATATGATAAGTGGAGTTCTTTGCCAACAATGACTCAGGATTGCTAGAGATACCAACCAATGGGATATTGCGCTTCTGCAAATAAGGAACAAAACGAAGCAATTCATCGGTCTGTCCGCTATTGCTGAGAGCTATCACCACATCATCAGATGTCATCACACCTAAATCCCCATGAAAGACATCAAGAGGATTAATGAAGAATGCCGGAGTGCCCGTACTACTTAAGGTTGCAGCTATCTTGGCCCCAATGTGACCACTTTTGCCCACACCAGTTACAATGATTTTACCACGACAATTTTGAATTAGTTCAACAACCCTATCGAAGTTCTCGTCAAGTTGTGGAATCAAATCCAAAACAGCTTGAGCCTCGTCACGTAAACACTGAATAGCAATATCTGTATATAGACTCATAACAATGACTTAATAACACTCTCCAGATCCTGCAAGTGAAGCATATTGGGGCCATCGCTCAAAGCCTGATCAGGATCAGGATGAACCTCAAAGAAATATCCTGTAGCACCAAACGCTTTGGCTGCAAGGGCCATGGCTGGAATGAATTCGCGATTACCACCTGTCTTACCTCCTGCCGAACCAGGCCGCTGTACACTATGGGTGCAATCCATTATGACACGAGGAGTGAAATGTTTCATGTCCGAAAGATTGCGAAAATCAACCACCAAATTGTTGTAACCATAGGTGTTACCACGCTCTGTCAACCAAATCTCTTTCGCTCCACTCTCGCGACACTTTTCCACAGGGTACTGCATATCCAAACCACTGAGGAACTGGGCCTTTTTTATATTAACAATGCGACCTGTACGAGATGCCTCGACAAGCAAATCCGTCTGACGACAAAGAAAAGCTGGGATTTGAAGCACGTCTGCTACCTCACTCACAGGTTGAGCTTGACTACTCTCGTGGATATCCGTCAAGATATGAAGTCCGTACTTTTCCTTTATATCAGCAAGCATCTGGAGCCCCAACTTAAGCCCTGGCCCACGATACGAGCCAATACTCGTCCTATTAGCTTTATCAAAAGACGCCTTAAAATATATGGTGATGCCATAATGTTCACGCAAACGAACCAATTCCTGAGCCACCTCAGAAAGAACATCTTTAGACTCTATGACACACGGTCCAGCAATAAACACTGACTCCATAGGACACATAATTTATTTTGAATGGCATGCAAAATTATAAAAAATAATGCAAATAACCGAATATATCTCCTAAAAACACTAACTTTGCATCGGAAATAGACATTTAAAACAGATAGACATGAGCAAAGTAATTATTAATAGTTACGAAGATTTTCTGCCATACGTAGGTAAGGAATTAGGATCCAGTGATTATGTTGAGTTGTCTCAAGACCGTATCAACCAATTTGCAGATGCAACACTAGACCATCAGTGGATTCATATAGACGTGGAAAAAGCCAAAGCAGAGAGCCCTTTCGGGCAAACCATTGCCCATGGATATCTTACCTTAAGCATGCTACCCTATTTGTGGGATCAGATTATTGAAGTGAACAATCTGGAACGTATGATAAACTATGGTATGGATAAGATGAAGTTTGCCCAACCTGTACTTAGTGGACAACATATCCGTATGAATACTAAATTAGAGGAATTGGCAAACCTTCGTGGTGCAATAAAAACGACCATCAAGTTCACAATTGAGATACAGGAAACAGGAAAAAAAGCTTTGGAAGGTTTGGCAACCTTTGTTTATTACTTTAAAGTAAAATAAAAGATACTCAAATAAGTTCTCCTAATAACCTAAATCGCGAACTATCTGACTTATTTTCTCTATCGTGGTCAAACGAGTGGGAACAAGAGGAAGACGAAGGACGTTTTCAATCATGCCCATCTCGGAAAGCATAGCTTTTACGCCAGCAGGATTTCCATCTACAAAGAGAAGTTTAAAAAGTTCAGTAAACTTATGATGAATGACCAACGAAGAGCTATATTCACCACGTAAGGCTAAGCGAACCATGCGACTAAATTCTGCTGGTAGCGCGTTTCCTATCACACTGATGACTCCAACTGCACCTAATGTAATAAGAGGGAATGTGATACCATCGTCACCACTGATTACATCAAAGTTCTGAGGCTTGTTTTTGATAATATCATCCATCTGGGTTATATTACCACTAGCCTCTTTAATGGCTACTATATTCTCGTGATCATGAGCTAAACGAAGTGTCGTCTCGGCTGTCATATTGACACTAGTACGTCCAGGTACATTATAGAGGACGACAGGAACAGGACTTTCATTCGCAATGGCAGTAAAATGCTGATAAAGGCCCTCCTGGGATGGCTTGTTATAATATGGGCAAACACTAAGTACTCCATCAATTCCTGTCCAATCAAAAGTGTGAAGCTCATTGATAACAAAAGCTGTGCTATTGCCGCCACACCCCATCAACAATGGAACACGACCTGCCACACGCTCTGTCAGGAAATCTTTAAGCGAACGTTTTTCATCTAAAGTCAATGTAGGAGTTTCGGCGGTTGTACCCATAATACATAGGAAATCAATCCCACCCTGAATCTGATATTCCACTAAACGGTTCAAGGCTTCATAATCAATAGAACCATCCTCTTTAAAAGGAGTAATCAGTGCAACGCCAAGTCCCCGGAATTTATTTATAGCCATATAACAATCTTTCCTTCTTTATTCGGGTACAAAAATAACACATTTCTTGTATACTGCCAAAAAAGATGGCCCTATTTTCTTGCCACTCAGAAATTTTCTGTATAATTTTGTGGCAATATAAAAGACCCTAAACATGACGGAAACAGAACGAATCCAAGAGCTACGCACAGAACTGCATCAGCATAACTATAACTACTATGTCCTGAATCAGCCTACAATATCTGATCAGGACTTTGATATGATGATGCATGAACTACAGGATCTGGAGACCAAACATCCTGAATTATATGACCCCAACAGTCCAACCCAACGCGTAGGATCAGATTTGAACAATGAATTCGAAACAGTGGTCCATAAACGTCCAATGTTGAGTCTGGCAAACACATATAATAAAGAAGAGGTAAAGGATTTCTATGATCGAGTAAAAGAAGGACTGCATGGCGCCCCTTTCCAAATCTGTTGTGAACTAAAATTCGATGGTTTGAGTATTAGCCTACATTACGAACACGGTCAACTGATGAAAGCCGTAACCAGAGGCGATGGAATACAAGGCGACGATGTGACGTCAAATATACGAACTATAAGCAGCATCCCTTTGCAACTTGCTAAGGGATCAGATTATCCAGATGAATTTGAAATACGAGGTGAAGTGGTTATGCCTTGGAATTCCTTCGACCAATTGAACAAACAAAGAGAAGATGATGAAGAGCCACTTTTCGCCAATCCAAGAAATGCAGCAAGTGGGACTTTGAAGAGCAAAGTTAGCAGCACAGTGGCACAACGTGGACTGGATGCCTACCTCTATTATCTTTTAGGCGATAATATCCCAGATGATGGGCATTACGAAAATTTGCAAAAAGCGCATGAGTGGGGATTTCAGATAAGTCAGAACATACAACTGGTAGATTCTTTGCAAGGAATATATGATTATATTGATTATTGGGACCTAGAGAGAAAGAATCTTCCGGTAGCTACTGATGGAGTAGTATTGAAAGTTAACTCTCTGACACAACAGCGCAGTTTAGGCATGACAGCTAAAAGTCCTCGATGGGCCATCGCCTACAAATTCCAGGCAGAAAAAGCAGAAACCATTCTGAGACAGGTAGTGTATCAAATAGGTAGAACTGGTGCTGTGACACCAGTAGCCAACATGGATCCTGTACAATTAGCAGGTACACAGGTTAGAAGGGCCACACTGCACAATGCTGACGTGATGCAGAAGTTACATCTTCATGTAGGTGACCACGTTTTGGTGGAAAAAGGAGGTGAAATCATACCTAAGATAATTGATAACTTAACAGAAAATTCCGACCCAAAACACCTGATCAATTTTGTTGCGAACTGTCCCGTCTGTCAAACACCACTCGTTAGATACGAAGGTGAAGCTTCTCACTATTGCCCAAACGAAACAGGGTGCCCACCTCTGATTCTTGGAAGAATAGAGCATTTTATCAGTCGAAAGGCCATGAATATAAACTCACTTGGATCAGAGACGGTAGATGATTTCTTCCAACGAGGACTTATCCATAATGCAGCCGACCTGTATGAACTTACAGAAGAACAGTTGTTAACTTCTGAGGGTAGTGGTCAAGTAAATGCGAAAAACATCCTACAGAGTATTCGAGAAAGCAAGGATGTTCCTTTTGAGCGTGTCCTCTATGCAATCGGAATTCGCTTTGTGGGTGAAATCGCTGCTAAAACGATAGCCCGCAATCTGGGAAGTATGGAGGCTGTCGCAAATGCCTCACTTGACAATCTTCTGGAGATCAACGGAATAGGAACTATCATTGCACAAAGCATCATCCAATACTTTAATAACCCTATTAATCAACGTTTTGTACAGAGACTGAAAGAATATGGATTACAAATGAAACTCTCTGCAAAGGAGCTTAGTAGCCATAGTGATCGTTTGGCAGGAAAGAGTATTGTTATTAGTGGGGTTTTCACTCATCATAGTCGGGACGAATACAAAGCTCTTATTGAAAAACATAATGGGAAGAATGTAGGCAGTATCAGTGGAAAAACTTCCTTCATTCTGGCAGGAGAGAATATGGGACCTGCCAAATTGGAGAAAGCAAAAAAAATGGGAGTACCTATCGTAAGTGAAGATGAGTTCTTAGAAATGATTGAAAAGTAGATCAATAAACCACTTTCTTTCCATCTTGAATATAGATACCTTGCACTGGAACGAGAACACGTCTTCCTGTTATGTCATAAATAATAGCAGACTCATGTGAAGGAAGAATTCCAGAGACAACATCTTCTTGCCCATGAACCACAATTTCGATTGATGATGGATATGTGGAAACTAAACCTCCTTCACGATTTTGAATCTGTAAATACCAACGCTGAGGACTAAGAGTTGCTGAATCTTGTCCAACAGGAAGAAGTTCATTCTCAACAAGGCAGTATATACACTCTCTGGTAGGAAGAGATGTGTATGAAACATTGGAGTATGCTCCAGTAAATGAATAACGGAAAGATCTGCTGGAACAAGAGCGTATGGAAACATTGGTCGGATGGAATTCAGTATTATAAACCACAAAATCATAATCACCTATGGATTCCGCACGTATTAGATAAGGAACATTCGGTAATAATCTGCCAGAAGGGATAGGCATAACCTCTAATTGTTGCAGATCAGGTAAACCATCATTATCTGTATCATACGAATTCACTGAATTGAGACAATATACATGGACGTTTTGGTCACTGAAAACAGAAATAGGCATTGCAACTGGAATATACAAAGGCTGATAGTTGGTATCATTGAAGGAACGAAGATAATGGAGTTCTCGCACTCGATACTTACGTCTGTTTGTCAACTCTGTAGCATCCTGAATCACATAAAAATCCATCTCTTGCTGCTTATTGTAATACTCAGAGTTGTTGTATCCTATCTCTCCATGTGACTCGTCCAACACAGGATATTCATCGATTCCAAGCGTTTGGAACCAACAATCTTTTCCATTATTGCCTTGGTTCAATAGATAACATATCTCCCCACTTGACAAACGATCTTTAGTGACACGAGTTTCCGAACCTGTACTTCCCAAGGATGTAAGATAGAAATTGTTTAATGAAGTAACATTGCCATAATTCCTGCAAAAAGTGTGACTGTTGTCAGAAGAAACATCGAAATCAGCAATCAAAAGGCAATTAGAAATACATGTGGAAGCAGAAGCCCAGCCAACAATACCGCCACAACTATTGGTATTGCGACCTGTCATACTACCTGCGTAAAGACAATTGAGGACATTAACTACTCCTGATTCAGAAACAGCCAGAATTCCTGCGTGAGTTCCATCTCCACTAATCGTACTACGAATATCTACCCTGCTTGTACAGCGTTCAATGGTCGCACCATATGCATGAGCAGCAATACCAGCAGCAAACTTGGCACTCGTTTTAATCTCTCCTGTAACAGTTAGATTCCTAACCGTTCCGCTTAGATACCCAAACAAAGCAGCATCATTACGATTGCGATCGTATGAAACACTTACAGTGTGGCCTGCACCATCGAAAGTTCCAGCATAATATCTAGATGAAGAGCCAATAGATTGACTATAACCTGAGAAATCAATATCTGTCTTCAATACTGCATTAAGCGAGGTTTCACCTCCATTAACCAAAGATGCAAATTCCGACAATTCTTCTGCAGATGAAATTATATATGTATCAGAATTATCGAAGTCATTAGTCACTTGAAGTTTTATCTCAGCAGGCATCTCAGTGTATAATGGGTCCAACGATCTCATCAAGAGTATCCATCGTTGTGAAACCAAATCAGAGGAAATGTTATGGTGAAGTGTATTTCCTTCTAAAACATATCCTCCTATATCAGTAACCTCAGAGGATGTCATTAATTCATAATTCCCTTGAAATTGATAACTAAAAGTCATGCTGTTACAATCCACAGATTTTTCTTCCACACCCGCAAAAGTCACATCATGAGCAGAAATCTGTTTGTCACCAACAACCTTAGCACGAACAATATATGGTACATTGGGGAGAACTTCGCCATCTTTCATGCGGAAAATCTCTAACCTCTGCTCATCTGGTGCCTGATCTCCGTTCGTATCATAAGCATTGAAACTATTGATATAGTATACCTCGACATCTTCGTCTGTAAAAGCGGATACAGGTAGGCAAACAGGAATATAAAGCGGTTGATAATCTGTATCAGAAAAACTTCGACTATATTGAAAATCTGAAACCTGAAAAGAATAAGGAATAGATATTTCCTCGCCATCTTTCAACACAAATGATCCTATGGTGGAAAAGTTTGTGAACCCATAAGGACCTACATATACAATACCATGAGAATCAAAAGGAATAGGATAAGAATCACAAGTTTGACCATTATCCAAATTTTGATACCAGCAAGGAGATTCGCTGGCATTTCCATTCAGCTGGTAACAAATTTCTCCACTCTGCAACTTTGCTTTTGAAACGAGTGTTTCATCGCCCACTTCTCCAAAAGGATATAAATAATAGTTGTTGGTACTGATAACATTCCCATAATTTCTGCTAATCGTATTACTACCACTCGTACTGACAGAAATATTTGCAATCTGAAGACAATTGGTTATATATGTGGTCGTGGAGGCCCAACCGACCAGACCTCCACAACAATTGGTATTGTTGCCTGTCATGGAACCTGCATACAGACAATTCTGAAGGGTGCCACCACCATCTGTCACAGCAATAATACCTGCATGAGTTCCATCACCTCTAATAGAACTAACAATATCTACATAACTAGCACAATTACGAACCGTCCCTCCATAGGAATGTGCAGCTATTCCAGCAGCAAACTTGCCTGATGTGATGATTTTACCACATACAGATAGATTCTGAACCACACCACTAAGATATCCGAACAAGGCTGCATTGTTCTGAGCACGATTATAGCCAACCGTTATTGTATGCCCCATACCATCAAAGGTGCCATAATACCGATTCTCTGACGTGCCAATAGAAGTATCATAATTAGAAAAATCAATATCATTTGTCAAAACAGCTCCAACAGCTTTCTTCTGACCACTATTCACCAATTCGGCAAAAGCTACCAAATCTTCTGGCGTACTAATCTGAAAGGTTGTTTGACGCCCATAAGGATCACCATATTCCAATTTATCGTCCAACCAAGTGACGCGTCCTTTAATAAAATCCTTCACAATTTGTACTTCTCCATCATAAGTACCAGCAACTTGAGGATTGGCAAAGATGTATGTACTTAAGACTGGCCAACGAATGAAATTTAATCGTTGGGAAGCATCCAAGACGTTGGCCATTGAATCTACATACGCAAGCATGCTTTCCTCCGTAATAACTCCCGACTGGCGAACATCGTTCCACATCTGCATCATCTCTCTCATCGTGGTAGGATCATAAGTTATCTGATCAACCCAATTCTTGATAGTTCCCGCATATGAAACTACATAACGATAGGTAAAATCACGAGCCGAGCTATTAGGATATGAACGTCCATCGTTATCGAAACCAAGATTGAAATCCCATACAGGACCTATCTTAAATAGATTCTCCTCACGATCCTTATATAAATATGCACTCCAGTACATGTCAGAGTTAGCGCAAAACTCATTGATAAGAAAATGCTTAAGGAAACTATCCATATCCAACATAGAACGATACCCCTTCTGAGCATCTTGATAATCAGCACTATAAGTTCTCTCCTCCAGCAAATTGAAATACCCTTCGATATATTTTTCCTGTTCAGACGAGATCTCATCCTCTTCAGGAGAATGAATAGTAACAGGTATACCACGTTTTGAAGTAAACATGGATTTTTCGCTATATGCTAAAGCATCCATCTCAAGCAGATAACCACCCGATATTTCTGGTTCAGCATTATCAGTTGGCTCCATCTCAGTAATATTGACACGATCATCATTCACCGTAATTTGATCCGTCAATTGATAGCATCCTTTATACTCTCCATTCATAATGACATCTACCGCCTGACAATAGGGAGTGTAATCTGTCTGAAAACGACGACTAACCTCAAATGCTAAAATGTTGCGCATTAGGGTCTTATCATCATGATTATTTATCAAAGTCCATTTCCTGGCTTTCGCAGGTGATGCCTCAGGAGAGCCTTTCAAAACACGAACTTTCTCATCGAATTTGATTCGATATGGCTTCTTCTCAAAACCGATAGAAGAATTTCCCCGTAAACGAGATGTACCCATCTTCTCTTGAATCTTCGTCCCCCCATGATAAATGAGTGTGATATTAGAGACAATTTCATTAACCTTATCATAAGGGTCCTGATTATTTTCTGTATGAATGGTTACGGTAGGCAGATTCGTCAGTTGATAGAATTGACTGTCATCTCCTTCGCCTTCATGACCATAGAATTCCAGTTCTGCCACATTGCATCTTACATTATTGGGACCTACATAACGCACATAACGGAAACCACGCGACACATGAACATCAGCATAATGCATACTACCTATTGAACTCTGCTTGTCATTGAGATATAGAGGAACCGCATCACGAAAATCTGATCTATTGGCACCCTCAAAGAGAGCCAACTGAACACGTTCAGGACCATAAGTAGCATCATTCCTTGGTGACCAACCCACGCGAGTAATAACGTGTGGCGAGCCCAAATCAAGTCCGACCCAGGTTTTCGATCGTTCATAAGTTGCAAAGAAGGTATTAAGATCACCATCAAATGCACATTCCCGATTATTGACAGTAGAAGAAACAGAACCAGAGGAATAATCTACACTTGCCTCCGTTCCTATGATAGTCCCAGAAAGTTTCTCATCTGAGAAAACAGGTATAGGTATTAGAAATATAAACGACAATAAAAGAAGTCGAATCACATTACATGCCATATCAATCTTGACAAAGAGAATTCAATAAAACCACTTCAGACAAACGGGTCGGTCCATCATGATTCGATTCCCTGTATCACATAACAAACCTGTCTCAGCATCACGGGAATAAATTTGTATCTCATTGGTATCACGACAAGCCACCAGAACATATCGATCATTTGGAGAAATAATGAAATTGCGAGGATGAGTTCCCGTAGCCTGATATCCAACACGACTCAATGTGCCATCCTTCCCCACATGATAAATGGAAATGCCATCTCCTTGAAGTCGATGACTGGCATATACAAATTTGCCATCTGAGGTGATATGAATATCTGCACTTCCACCAGCGTCCAAAGTATCAGCCATTACTGATTGCTGGATAGCAAATTTCTTCCCATTATATTTTATTGTGAATATCTCACCTGATAACTCTCCTATCAAATAAGCAAATTTTCCATTAGGAGCCCAACAAAGATGACGTGGACCTGCACCTGGATTTACAATAATGTCCTTATCGGCTTTCAACACTTCGCCATTAACAAACACATGGACTCTATCGGTTCCCAAATCATTGGCCATCATGTACTTCTCATCAGGTGAAAAATAAACGGCGTGAAGATAAGGCTTTGTTTGACGCTCAGGATTGACACTGCTACCAGTAAAAGGAATGA
>CAMKMK010000002.1 GCA_946413885.1 uncultured Prevotellaceae bacterium | reverse complement strand
CTTTGCGTATGAGAGTAACTCTTTGGCTCAACGTGGAGTCAAGGAGCAGAGTGCCCGATTCATGAGTTTGGAAGGCGACTGGAAATTCAAGTTTGTCAAAGATCACGACAAGGCTCCTGTTGGCTTCCAGGCTGTGGGTTACGATGATGCCGACTGGGTGAACTTTCCTGTTCCTGGTCTTTTCGAGTTGAATGGTTATGGTGACCGTATCTACAAGAACGTGGGTTATGCTTGGAACACTCAGTTCGAGAACAATCCTCCCTTTGTTGAGGAGAAGAACAACTACACGGGTTCTTATCGTCGTGAGTTCCTGATTCCTGCCGACTGGAAAGGTCAGAAGATTTACATGCACGTAGGTTCTGCCACCAGCAATCTGACCGTATGGATCGATGGCAAGGAGGTAGGTTACAGCGAAGACAGCAAACTGGAGGTGGAGTTCGATGTAACGAAGTTCCTGACTCCTGGCAAGAAGGCATTGGTTGCCATGCAGGTTATGCGCTGGTGTGATGGAAGCTATGGCGAGGATCAGGATTTCTGGCGATTTACAGGTATTGCCCGCGAGGTGTACATGTATGCTCGACCTGTGGCTCACATTCAGGACCTTTTCATCACTCCTGATTTGACTGACAACTATACCAATGGCACGCTTAATGTGAAGTTGACTGGCGCGAATGCTTCAGGTAAGTCAGTCACGCTCTCTCTTCAGGCCCCTGATGGAAGTCAAGTGGCTTCCGAGTCAACGACATTGGATAAAAACGGTAATGCAACGGTGGAGTTGAAGGTTAATAACCCCAAGAAATGGAGTGCAGAGATTCCCAATCTTTATACGCTCTTTACCACATTGTCCGACAAGAGTGGAGTAAGTGAGGTGATTCCTCAGAAAGTAGGTTTCCGCAAGGTGGAGATCACAGGTGGCCAGGTTTTGGTGAATGGCAAGCCTGTTCTCTTTAAAGGTGCAGACCGTCACGAGTTGGATCCTGACGGAGGTTATGTGGTTCCTTTGAGCCGCATGATCCAAGACATTCAGGTAATGAAGAAACTCAACATCAATGCCGTTCGTACTTGTCATTACCCAGATGATCCCCGCTGGTATGACTTGTGTGACCAGTATGGTATCTATCTGGTGGCTGAGGCAAACTTCGAGAGTCACGGCATGGGCTATGGTGATCGTCGTTTGGCTCAGGACATCCGCTACAAGAAGACCATCGTGGAGCGTAACGAGAACAACGTCTGGGTTCAGAAGAATCATCCCAGTATCATCTTTTGGTCCTTGGGTAACGAGAGTGGCTACGGCGAGAATTTCGAGGCCGCCTACGATGCCGTGAAGGCTATCGACAGCAGCCGCCCTGTGCAGTACGAGCAGGGAGGACAGAATGGCAAGACCGACATCTTCTGCCCCATGTACTACGATTACGACAATTGCGAGAAATATTCCAAGGGCGACAATCCCCGTCCGCTCATCCAGTGCGAGTATGCCCATGCGATGGGTAACTCCATCGGAGGCTTCAAGGAGTATTGGGACCTGATCCGCAAGTACCCCAAGTACCAGGGAGGCTTCATTTGGGATTTCGTTGACCAGGGCGTGCGTGGAGTAAGCAAGGTGACAGGCAACCAGATATGGATGTATGGTGGCGACGAAGGCCGCTATCCTGCCTCGGACCACAACTTCAACTGCAACGGTATCGTGGCTCCCGACCGCAGCTTCACGCCTCATGCCTACGAGGTTCGACACTACTATCAGAGCATCTGGATCAGCAATCTCAACATGAACGATGGTACCGCAGAAGTCTACAACGAGAACTTCTTCCGCGATATGAGTAACCTGAAGGCTGTGGTAACAATTCTGATGGATGGCAAAGCTGTCATAACAACAGAGATTCCAGAACTGACAGGCGTTGCTCCCCAGCAGACGAAGAGAGTAGATCTTGCCAACCTCACTATTGCTAATAAAGTCTTGGGTTTGCTTGCCAATAATCCTAACAGCGAGATTCTGGTTAATGTGGAGTACAAGTTGATGCACGAGGAGCCTCTCTTGGATGCTGGATATGCTGTGGCTCGTCAGCAGTTCACCTTGCAGGGTTATAAATTCCCCACCGCAGATGCTGTCCTTTCAGCGGCTACTCCCAAGAAGGGACTTGTGGAGAATCCCATCAAGGTGGATTCCATGCGTGCTTGCTATACGATAGCTGCCAATGGAGTCAGCATCACGGTAAACCGTTGGACAGGCGCTTTGGATTATGTGGACCTGGATGGTAAACCCTTATTGCAGGAAGGTTACTCTGTGACTCCTAATTTCTGGCGTGCTCCCACAGATAACGATTATGGCGCTCAACTGCAAGGCAAGTTCGTAGCTTGGAAGAATCCTCCTTTGAAGGTGAAATCCGTAAAATGTTATCCTGTTGGATCATCCCAAGCCATTCAGGTTCTTTATGATATGCCCAGCGTGAATGGTCAGTTGACATTGACCTATACAATGAATGCTGAGGGAGAATTTGTTGTCCGTCAGCAATTGAAGGCAGACGAGAAGCAGAAGGACAGTCACATGCTTCGTTATGGCATGCAGTGGGTTATGCCTAAACAATACAGCCACATTACTTATTATGGTCGCGGTCCTGTGGAGAATTATATCGACCGTCATGGCGATGCTCTTCTTGGCATCTACGAGTCTGAAGCAAGTAAGGAATATTGGCCTTACGTTCGTCCTCAGGAAAGTGGTAACCACGTGGACGTTCGTTATTGGAAGGTAGCTGATGCCTCAGGGCGTGGCCTCACATTCTTGGCTACAGGGCCTATGGAGTGCAGTACAATCAATTATTTGCCTGAGGATTTGGATGATGGCTTACACAAGGCTGCTCATCAGAGTCATAGTGGTGATCTCGTTCCTCGCGACTTCTCTGTCCTGCAGATTCAGCAACGTCAGTTTGGTGTGGGCTGTGTCAACAGTTGGGGCGCTTGGCCTCGTCCAGAGTATCGTCTCAATTATGTGGATTACGACTTTACTTATATCGTAAAGGCTTCCAAGTAAAACTTTCGATAAATTTCAGGTAGAAATACCTGATGGTATAGCATCAACAGCTATATACTTCAAGCGAAGCGTATAGCTGTTGTTCTTTTGTGCCGTTTCCTCTATAAAATGCTCTCGTTTATGGCAACCAGTCGTGAGTGAAAACGCGACACGTTGAAACCATCAAGACAACGTGTTGAAAACCCAAACACAACGTGTTGTCTTTGCAGTTTCAACGTGTTGTCTTTACCGACTCAACACGTTGTGTTTTTCCTTTGTTACTGATGTGGTTGATAGAGGGTAGAGTACAGGTAACAAAAAAATCCCCAAGTGGCTTGGGGATTTTCTGTTATAGATGTAAGATTCAATCTTATTCCTCAGGGAAGGGGAGGTACCAGTTCTTCTCGTTCAACAGGATGTTGTAGAGATTCATGTCCATTTCGCCATTACGCTTGGCAACATGCTTTGCGAAATAGCTGGGGTCGTTGCGGCGATGAGCAACGCGAGTCAAATCGAAGAAACGTGTACCCTCGAATGCCAACTCCAGACCCATCTCGTCGATGATCAAGTCCTCAACAGCTTCCTTAACGAAGTCGTCATAGTCGCCGCTGTAGATGTCGTTCTTGGTCAAGTTGATACCGTGATTCTCCTTTACCTTCTTAGCTACCTGATCAACGTAATTGAAGGAGCTGTTGCGCTCGTCGTAAGCGATACGGCCACAACCACGGCTGTGGATACCTGCTGTCAGATAGTTCTCACCTACACTTGTACCACTGGGATATGAGGTCATACTATATCCATTTGCATAAGTGTCGAGTTTGTAAATGATGGGAACTGAGGTAATATTGGTCTTCATCTGAGCAGAAGTGTAGTCCATGTAAGGAGGCAGGTTGGAAACCTCACGCTTATCCAGATAATAGCAAACTGCGGTTGCTGTCTCGTCGGGATAGTTGTAGGTGGAAGCTGCCTCTATGAATACATCTTTTTCCTTGAAGTTTTCCTCTGCCAATTTCTCCTCAGCAACTAACTTCTGCAGGGCAGCAACGAAAGCTTCACGACCTGTAGCGCGAACTGTATCCTGGATAGTCTCCTCATCCTTGGTGTATTCGTAAGGATAGCAGAAGATGGTGTCCTTGATTGCATAATCGGTCTCAGGATCGGGGTACCAGTTGTCGTTGTTGCAAAGGCCACTCTTCAGGATAGCGAATGCATAGCTGGGATAACCTGCACGGTTGAGTGCCTCAGCATAGCGCAGCCATACGGTAGCTTTGCGGTAGATCATAGGATAGCAAGTGGTGAAACTGCCGCCTGGATTCTGCTTCGTTACGAAGTGACCGTACTGCATTTCATCGCCATTGTATATAATGTACTCGGGAGTCCAGGATCGACGGGCATCGCCTACGTCAGGAAGAACAATCAGTTCAGTCATGGGGTCAGTACTGGTACCAATGTAGCACTCATACTTCTGAGAGTCACAGAGAGCCTCATAACCCTTGCTGGCAGTCAACTCGCGGTCCATGTTCATGCTTAGAGATATGGAGGAACTCGTCATGACATCATCATCCTCATTGTCGGTAGTATTACTGTTTCTATAGGTAGATACGCTGATGGTAGCATTGAAGCCGAACAATTGGTTAACACCTGTGAGTACGGTACCCCACAATTTGTTGGTGCTGCTGGGGATGCAAGTGATGGCTTCGGTGCTGTAGCTTACCTTGCCACTCTCTGTGTAAGGGTTACCAGTGCGGATGTAATCGGGCTCATCCTCACCCTCCATGATGTTACCAATACTGTAATAGCTGACTCTCAAAGGACCACAATAGGGAGTAATGGAGTTGGTCTCAGGTGGCAGGTAAGTAATGTAGTCATAGTAGCACTGTGCAGCCTTGGCACAAGATGCAGCATCACCCTTTGCAAGATAGAGGTCTCCCAATACCAGATAGGTGGGGAACATGCACTTGGTGCTGTGGCAAACAGTACGGGTTCTACCATAATTTTCATATTGAGGATAGCCATAAAGCTTCTCAACCTTGCACATAGCTTGCAGACGGTCACCCAGCATGTCAACCAGATTGTCGGTAGTAACAGTCGGGTGATTGGGGTTGCTCATGAACTCGTTGATGTCATCCGTAGTCAGCATAGGCTCCAGATAGAAGGGTACTCTGCCGTAAACCTGAACCAACTGGAGATAGGTCCATGCGCGGATGGCTTCTACCTGAGCATACTCCTTCAGCATGTAAGGCTGGAGGGTACCTGTGGTACGAATGGTATCGCAACGTGCAATGTAACTGTTGCAACTGTTGATGATGTGATAATAGTCGCTGGCTTTCAGATAACGGCAACTACCATCCTTATACTTCTCAGCATAACCATTCTGTCCAAAGTTCAGGATAGCATTGATGGTATCGCTGACATAGCTTGTGCCGCCGACCAAATCAGCGCGGCACTCACCCAGAATGATGTAACGCTCAGCCACATTCTGCAGTGACTTCAAGATACCCCAATAAGAGTAGAGGGTATCCTGAGCCACGGTGTATGAATGGCGCTCACTGTCGGGTGACAGCATATCCTCGCATGAAGTGGTCATCATGCCGAGACCCATGCTGAAGATAAGCAGACTGATAATGGATTTTCTTTTCATATCCGTGTATATCTTTATTTTTTTTACAAGTTGATAGAAACACCTATGTTAAAGCTACGACCATAGGGCAGCAAACCATTGTCGATTCCCTGGTAGAGAGGACTGTTCTTGCTGCTCATTTCAGGATCAGTGCCCAAATACTTGGTCAACGTGAAGAGGTTGTTAGCCTCGCCCCAGAACTTCAGACCGAGCAACCAGTCGTTGCGGTAAGGAACAGTGTAGGTCAAACGAACGTTCTTCAGTTTCAGATAACTGCCATCCTCAATCCAACGGTCTGACATACGCTCGTTGTTGCGCCAGTCATCGCTGTTGGTGTAGCATGCCTTAGGCATATCGGTCTGCTGTCCCTCGTAGGTCCAGCGACGCAGTACAGCCGTAGTCTGGTTGTAGGTGGTGTTGGCACCTTCCAGAATACTGCGCTGATAGTTGTAAACATCATTACCTAAGGAGTACTTGAAGTTGACATCCAAACGCAGGTCTTTCCATGTCAGAGCCGTGAAGATGTTACCATAGATGTCGGGGTTAGGATTACCGATGACAACCTTGTCGGAATCATCAATAACGCCATCACCATTCTGATCCACGAAATGAACATCACCAGCCTTGAAGTCGCGATAGGGATCTTCAGCCAATCCGGTAGGATACTTCAGATAACCTTGTGTACCTGCCTTGCTTGCTTCTGCCTCGTTGGCGAAGACACCCTTTGTCTGCCAGCCATAGAAACTGCCTACAGCATAACCGACAGCGGTCAGCACATTGTCCTTGCCATAAATACTGGATGTATAGCCATTGAGAGTGGTGTAAGGACTACCGCTCTGAGTGCCGTCAGGATTGATGGTGTAGAACTTGATGGTGTTGTCGATCGTCTTGGGCAGCTTGGTGAGCTTGTTGTTGTAGTGACCCAGGCTTGCACCAAGTTCCCAGTGCCAGTTCTTCTTGTTGATCAAAGCTGTGTTGACATGGAACTCAAAACCTTTATTCTTCAACTGGCCTTCATTGGTCCAGTAATTGGTCATACCAGAGATGTAGCTCAGATCCTTTACGGTCAACAGATTGTCTGTTTTGTGCCAGAAGAGGTCAACACCTGCATATAGACGGTTGTTGAGAAAGTTACCTTCGAGAGCAATGTTGTACTTGGTAGTGGTCTCCCACTGGATGGTACTGTTCTCGATGTTCTTCAGATACAGACCTACGGTGTTTTCTGTTACCTGCTGGCTTTCCCAATAGGTACGGGCTGCGTAGTAATCGAGGTCATCGTTACCACTCTGATCTACACCAGCGGTCAGTTTCAAATAGTCGATACCCTTCAATTGGAACCAATTCTCGCTGCTGATCAACCAACCTAATTGTAGAGATGGGAATACGCCCCAACTTACGCCACCCAGTTGGAAACCATCCTTGGTGTCGTCACCAAAACGGCTACCAGCCTGACTGCTGACGGTAAAGTCTGCAAAGTAACGATTCTTGAAGTTATAGCTGGCATCCAAATAGTAAGCCATGTCGATCCAGTTGTCATTGGTGCCACCATAGTTGATATACTGCATATCCTTGCTCAGGTTGGGCAGTTTATCGTTCTCGTTGTTGTAACCTCTCATGTAGTTGAAGCTATATGAGTAGTTGTTGTAACGCCAGCCACCGAATGCCTTGATGGTATGTGCACCATAGTTGTTGCCCCAACCGATCTGCAGGTCATTGTTCATCGTGGTCTCTTTTGCGAACTGAGTCTTCAATACAGAAGTGATGTTACCCAGGTCGGTCAGATAGTACGGTGTGGTACCATTGATGGGGAGGAAATATTTCTCGTTGTTACGAGTCATGGTGAAATTGAATCGGTCGCTGATGTACAGATTCTTGTTGATCTGGTACTTGGGACTTACGTTCAAGTGAATCTGGGTCAACTGAGCATAGTTCTTGTTGCTTCCCTTACCATTCTCAATAATCCAGTAGGGGTTACGCTGAGCCTCGTTGATTCCCAAATCCTTTGAAAATCGGAAGGGGTTCTGTACCCAAGTTCCACCCGTAGAGGCATACTTTCCAGCATATTCCTTGGAGAGAGCCAGACGGTCTGAAGACAAGGCTGCTGTAGAGAACTCATCATAATAATAAGAATAAGGGCTGATGAAAGGAGCCTGGATAAGACCCAGCACATTGGTAGAACCAACGTTCTGCATGTCGTAATTCTCGCTCCATCCCGTGTCGAGGATGTTGTAGCTTGTCTGGTTGTAAGCGATATCCAAACCTGTGGTCACCTTACTGAACACCTTAATGTCGGTATTGAAACGCAAGTTCAAACGGTTCATGTCAGTACCAACACCTGTGCTCTCGCTCTTGGTGTAACCCAATGACAGGGCGTACATACCAATGTCATCACCACCTTCTACATTGATCTTGTAGTTCTGAGTGAATGCATTTTGGTACATGTCCTTCTGCCAATCTGTATTGTTGTTGAATATGTTGCGATAATAGTTACCGGGACTCTTGTCCAAGAAACGATAGCTACTCAAAGCACTGACATTCATGTTCTTGATGGTGCTGACCATGTCGTTCAAATACAGAGTGTACTGATCACCAGACATGACATCCAACTTCTTGGGCGTCAATTCGACACCACCGAAGATACGGACACCAATCTTGGTAGCCATGCTCTTGCCTCGCTTGGTGTTGATGATGATCACACCATTACCACCCTTCGCGCCATAGAGTGCAGTACCGTTCTTCAGAACCTGTACACTCTCGATGGTCTCAGGATCCAAAGCTGTCAGAAGGTCATTGTAATAACCTTCGTGCAGGGTAGTGCGGTCGTATTGGGGATCAATCATGTTCCCATCCAGAATGATAAGAGGCTGGGCATTGGCATTGATTGAATTCACACCACGGATGGTCATGTAAGCGCCCATACCAGGAATACCGCTTCGGCTGATGGTATGGATATCACCTGAGAGCAGATTCTGGATATCGGTTTCGATAGCTACACTTGAGCTCTCGTTAATTGTTGCTGTACGGGTAGAGGTGATTGTCGTTCCATCCTGATAGAAGGGGATGAAATGAGTTGTCATCAATTTACCGTCTGCCTTTCCATCCTTTACAGCGATCTGCAAGGGATTGTAGCCTTCAGCGTAAACATAGAGAGCATCTGAGAAGGTGGGGATTTCCAGGGTGTAGGTACCATCTTCCTCGGTCAGAGTGGAATATGCCTCCAAACTGAGGGCTTGTACACGAACACCACCCATAGGCTCGCCAGTTGCGTCATCGGTGATGACACCCTTGACGGTCTTCATCTCATATTGCTTTTCCGGTTTTTTCTTCTGAATGCGGCGTACGGCAACTTCTTCTTCGTAGTCTTCCTCCTCTACGTCCTGAGCCACTGCATTAGTGATGCTCAAGCCGGAAAGCACCATGAAGCACAGACCTGTACAGAAGGTCTTGCGCAGGAATATATTGCTGATTCTAGTTTTCATTGTCTTCTGTGTCATTAGGGTCGATTTCTATGATTGACTGGTTCTCCTTGCTCTTCAGAATGATACGGTCAATACACAAGGTACGTGTGTACTTACCGGTACGGATCTCAGAGGATGTTGGAGCACCCTGGATGATCAGAGTGGGATAGCTGTGACGCAGGTTCTTGTACGAGTATGGGAAAGTGAAATCGGGGATACATAAGAGTGTATCAACGTTTACACCATCGTAGGTTACCGTAACACGGTTAGAAGTAGCGTCGCGGGCAACACCGTTGTTGTAGCTGATCTGCAGGTTGATCTTGTTTGCCAAAGTATCTGTGATCAGGGTGTCACCACCAGCGATCTGAATGTAGTAATAAGGTACCATGACCAGATAGACGTCATAAGTTCCACTCATTACTTCTGCATAGGGAACGTATGCTTCGTTGAAGTTTCCTTTCAGCTTGACTTCACCCTTGGGGTTCGTACCGGTTCCTTGGGGTCCCATTACATAGAAGTTGTTGCGGCTTACCTTGCCATGCTCTGCAACTACGTCTGCGAATGCTGCGTTGCTGAAGGTCTGCAATCTACCTGTACCCGTGTAGTTGTTGGCGTAGTTGTAGAATACACCTGTGCTCATTTCAACCTCTACGTCGGGTTTGTAGAAATGACTTGGGAAGTTCCAATGCTCAATCTCGTATCCATAGCCATTACTCATCTCAACAACCTTTCCGTTGAAGAGAGTTGTCTGGTCCCACAAATCGGTGGCACGGAGGGTGTCTCCGAAAGTGTTGAGCAGATATTCTGCCTCGGCACCCTTGGTCTCAACGAAGTATTCCATGGTCCAAGGAGTACCTGTCTTCTGACCACCGATCTTGGGCTGCTTGTGGATGTTGAAAACCAATGGTGAAATCAAATCCATCTCGAGACTCATCTTCTGCAGAGAATCAGGATCGCCTTCCTCGGTCTGGTTGGGTGAGTTGTTGTTTCCCTTCTGCTTGTCAGAATAGATGGGAGAATAGATGTAGTACTGTGACAGTTTTTCCTTTGCCTCAGCCCACGCTGCATCGGTGGGAAGAAGCATGATGAACATGGAGTCCTCAGCTTCCAGGTTTGCTCCGAAACCTTCTTCTGCCATCATCCAGAGATCTGAATTGTTGGGGGGCAGATAGGATCTGGTGCGGAATAACTGGTTGGAGGTGTAGTAAACACTATCCACATACGTTGGGTTACCATTCTCGTCGGGCAAACCTTCAATAGAAGAACCTGGCACGAAATAAGTGGTATCCTTACCTACGATATATTCGCGGAAGAGGGGTAGTGTACCAGCAAACTTGATGTACTCGTAGAAGTTCCAATCAAAAGGTGTAGTACCACCTTTCAAGGTATGCAAAGTACCATTTGTGGCAGGAATATTGCACAAATTGATTGGGCGTCCCTGAAGGGTTCTTGCCTTGCGGTCAAAGATGAGGTT
Source organism: uncultured Prevotellaceae bacterium (assembly GCA_946413885.1). Classification (GTDB taxonomy): domain Bacteria; phylum Bacteroidota; class Bacteroidia; order Bacteroidales; family Bacteroidaceae; genus Physcousia. The sequence goes on along the minus strand of CAMKMK010000002.1, from coordinate 25,133 downwards.
CTTGCTGTTGATCATCTTCAGGGTGTCAATGCTGTCGCCACTAAGCACGTGACGCCATAGAGCAATGTGGTTACCCAACAATTGCTGCTGTACGTTATAGCCGTCTGTCTCACATCTCTCGAGCCATGTGTTATACTCGGCATCGGTGAAGCAGTCGTTCTCGGGTGCCCATACGGTGGTAACCCGATTACTGCTCAGGATGTCTGCGAAAGTATAGGTTGCTATGGGGTGAGTCTCATCCCTGTAGTACTTGGCCCTCTGAGCAATGGTAGCAAAACGGCTCAAATTGGGATTGCTTTGGATCTGCTCCCACAAAGTCTGGGTTGCTATCTCACTCTCCTCGTTGACGGTTCCGTAGTGAGAATCCCAGGTGTCAGAGCAACTGGGGATTGCCATGATGACAGCTCCCAGTGCAAATGCTCCGATATACTTGTTTATTCTATTTTTAGCCATTGTTTTTGTATTTTATTTATCTAATCTTTTTCTTCTCTTGCGGGACCAGCTTTCGGTTCAACTGCTTGGACTTTCGGCAGGTCCCCGAGATGTGTTTACAGATTAGTTATCATACTTAGATTTATTCCAAACAGGGTTCTGCTGAATCTCACCATTGCTGGCCTTCACCTCCATGTAGTAAATGGGGCAGTAGAGACCGTAACGGTTCTTCATACGATTCTTCAGGGTCGTGTAGAGACTGCTGTAGGTGTTCTTCATATAGGTGTCCACCATCAAAGTCACACCAGCGAATCCACTACCAATGGGCTTCTCTTCGGTCCACTCGCGCTCGTCAACGGTACCATTCATGCCACCTGCCTTGCGCTCTGCAAATCGAACGAGGTCGAACCAACGCTGACCTTCGCCCAACAACTCAATCTGACGCTCGTTCATTACCAGTTTCACATAGTCGGAACCCATGCTGACTGCATTACCAACGGTGTTGGATGAAGTGGAGGTCACGTCTGTGTCAGGAACGTTGCCGTTTTTCAGGTCGCAGTAGGAACGACGGTGAATAGCATTGACGATCTGCTGGCACTTTTTGTTGTTGTCGGCGCCACCCAAGCAAGCCAATGCCTCAGCCTTCATCAGCATGACACCCGTCATACGATAGACAATCCAATTGAGATAGTCGGAACTACTTTCGAGATCGGCAGAGATGTTTCTCTGGCTATCCTCACTGATACGGATTTCAGGCATCATGTACTTCAGACAATAATAGCCTTGAAGAGTGGCACTCTCACCTCTCATCTGGTTCTGGTAGCTTACCCAAAGACGGCTGTCATACTTCATGGCATCGGCATTACCATTGTAGCAAGCAGAGATTGCATAATCGCTGACTGCCAAGTGGGTGCCGTTGGAATAGCCATAGAGGTGATGGATTGCAGGATTTTTACGGTTGTCACTCGAGCTGAACTGAATTTCGAAGATGCTCTCGTCGCTGTTGCCAGAATCAAAGATTCTGTTTTGGGCATAAAGAGTTGCCCATCCGCCAGCAACCAGATTCTGCTCTTCGAAGCGATTGCTGATCATGTCGCAGTAGGTGAGACCGTAGTTCTGCTTTTGCGCAATCGTCGTACCGTAGTTTTGGTTGCTTTGCTCGCTCTGATAGTTAAGAGCATACAAGGCTTGGTCTGCGTAATCGACTGCCAATTGGTAATCACCTCTGACAGAGTGTGCCACCAGACCCGTATCTGTGGCGACAGTGTCCTCGGTCAGTCCGCGACCCTCGTGGAGAGAAGCACGCCACAGGTACATATCTGCCAGCATTGCATACAGGGCACTGTTGGTAATCAGACCCTTGGTGTCATTCTTGTTGGTGAAACGGTTGCGGGCCTGTCCCTTAACTCTCTCAACATCCAGAATGATGGAATCAAGCACGTCCAACTGGTTTGTTAAGCCGAAGGTCTCGATTTCCACATCCTTGTTGATCACCTTGGTTGTATAAGGTATATCCTTGAAAGCACGAAGCAGATAGAAGTAGTTCAGGGCACGGAGACCTGTGATCTCGGCACGCATCTGCAACCACTCGGAAGTGGTGAACTGCTTGTCTCTCTCCAACACTTCTGCACCATGCTGGAGTACCTTATTACAATAATTAATAGTGGTATATGCATCGCTCCAGTCAAAGATGTCCATACTGGAGTCGGGCATTGCCTTCATGATCTCGTCGTAGGTGTCACGCATACCCTGGTCGCTGTGGTCGACGGGGTTCAGAACATAACTGTCTGATCTCAAATCACCCCAGACTGCGAAGTCTCTCACACTGCCGCACATGGACTTGTATGCGGCATAGCGCACACCCTCCAAGTCGTTCTTGTCTTCCCAGAAGTTCTCTTCTACTACACGATCCTGGGGGTACAGTGTCAGCCAATCCTCGCACGAGGTGGTGCCTATGGCTAACAAACCAAGTAGGCAGGCTGATTTATATAAATTCTTTATTTTCATTGTATCCAGTTTTAGAAGCCGAGGTTAATACTACATGTGAATGACTTCGTACGAGGTGTACGGCTGTTATCCGTACAAACTGCGAATCCCTGAGGAGATACATCGGGGTCAACACCGGTGTACTTGGTCCATACCCAAAGGTTGTTCAGAGAAGCGAACAACTTCAGGTTGCGGATACCATATTGCTTCAGTTTCTTGGGATCGAACTCGTAGCTCAACTGAACGTACTGCAAACGCAGATAGTTACCATCCTCAACGTAGCGGTCGCTGGGCAGAGAGTTGTAGCTGTTGTAGCCATTCACGTGGCTCAATGCACGTGGAACAACTGTCTCGTCGCCATTCTTACGCCAACGCCATGTGGTAGCAAAACTCTGGTTGTTGTTGTTCAGCATGCTCTCGTAGTTCATACGAGCCAAGTTCACAATCTTGTTACCCATACGGAAGTTGAAACCAGTGTTCAGAGAGAGTCTCTCGTAGAAGAGTTGGAAACCGAAACCACCATTGCACTTGGGGTTAGAGTTGCCAAGGTAAACCATATCGTAACGGTCGATCTGACCATCGTGGTTGACATCCTCGTAGATAGCGTCACCACCTTGGAACTGGTAGCGGTAGCTCTCGTTGTAGCAGTAGTACATTGGCAGAGGAATACCCTTGGCATCGGTCAACATGTTACCGTCGGCATCGTATGCGATGGGACAAGTAAAGACTTCGCCACGACGAGCGGCTGCGGCAGCAGTGTTGATAGGCTCGTTGTAGTTGACGCTACCGTCAGAGTTAGCAGCATAACCAGTAGTACCAGACTCTGCATAGCCGTAAGAAGCAATGGAAGCTGTGGTGTAGCCATTGTGGTCGTAGTCATATCTGTAAACGCCTAAATAGCGCAGACCGTAAATTGAACCCAGTGCGTTGCCAATCTGTACACGCTGGTTGTATTTCAAGTTACCAGGCTGATAGGTCTCACTACCATTCAGAGCCTCCAGAATCAGAGGATTCATTTCCTCAACCTCATTGAAGTTCTGAGCAATGTTGCCACGAAGTTTCATTGAGAACTTGCCAACCTTACAGATCTTAGCAGTGCTGGCATTCAACTCCCAACCCTTGTTGCGGAGGGTACCGGCATTAACCTTGCTCAGGTATTTGAAACCGTTGGCACTGGGGATACGGAGGTTATCCATCAACAAGTCGGTAGTCTTCTTGTTGTAAACCTCAAATTCTACGTTAAACAAATCGTCGAACATACCCAAGTTGAAACCGAGGTTCCACTGCTTTGTCTTCTCCCAACGAATCTCAGTCAGAGAAAGGTTTTCGGGTTGTACAACGGTGTGACCATTGTAATAGCCTGCTGTAGCATACTTGTTGTATTGGTTGTAACCACCACCACCGGTATTACCAGTGATACCCCATGTGGGACGGAATGCCAACATGCTGATCACGGGCTTGCTCCACTGCATCCAGCCTTCATCGCTGATATTCCAACGACCGCCGACAGAGGGGAAGGTACCATACTTGTGACCCTTACCAAAACTTGTGCTACCATCGGTACGCAGAGAAGCATCCAATGAGTACTTGCTCTTGTAGGAGTAGTGAATCTGCTCGAAGAAGCTCTGGCTGCGCCATTCGTTGTTGCTGGCACTTGCAGCACGCAACAGGGCTATTACGGTAGGATCGGTGATACCATCGGGTACGTTCCACAAACCTAAGGTCTGATTGCTACTGGTACCACTGGTCATCTCGAAACGAGCCAAGCCGCTCAAGCTGTGGTCCTTGTTGGCAAATGCTGAATAATAGCGCAAATCATGACGGGTAGAGAACTGCAGTGATTTGTACTCGTGGTTGGATACGTAGTTACGCTCGTTGCTGCCGAGGCTTGATGCGTGGTCACCACCCCAAACCCAGGCCATGGTCTTCAACTCACTGGGAGCATATTCGTCGCTACTTGTATTGAAGATATCCAACTGAACATCACCTACATAATTCAAACGATGGTGTTCATCGTCCTTACCCAGCAACTTGTACTCGACGCTGAACTGTGGAGTCAGGTTGTATTGTTTTTCCTTGTTCCATGCCTTCATTGCACGTGCAACGGGGTTTCCGTTGAAGAACATGTCGTTCAGGTTGTAGGAAGTCATGGTTCCATCGTTGCTTCTGGAAGGAGAAGATGAAGTACCATAGTTTGCAGCCAAAGGCAACATATTGAAGTAGTCACCTGTGGGGTTACCTTGTGCATCAAACTCGTAGATACTCATGTTAGGCATTGCCTTGTAGGCACGAGCCAGAATGTCATTACCATAATTCTTTTTATTAGTAGTGAAGGTCAAGTTGATGTTAGAGCTGAACTTGATACGGTCACTTACCCAATAGTCCAAAGCGGTAGCAGTGGTGAAACGATCGAGATGCTGGCCAATGATAGAACCAGAACTCATGTCGTAACCTGCACTGATACGGAAGGTTGCCTTCTCACCACCACCAGACATGGTAATGTAGTACTTGTGCTCTTTACCAAACTGCTTTACAGCGTCCACCCAGTCTGTATTGTGGCTGAAGTGGTTGTAGATGTAAGGCAATTCCTGATTGTAGTCCAATTCGGGAAGACTGATGTGAGTCTGGTGAGGATTGAAGTAAGCTTCCTTCAACATCATGGTATAACCATCACCATTGAGCATCTTGTAACCATCGGGCTGCCAAGTACCGCTGAACTTGTAGTTGAAAACAACATTGGTGGGACCACGATGACCACGGCGTAACTTGATTTCAATTACACCATTAGAACCTCTGATACCCCACTTGGCAGCAGTGGCAGCATCCTTCAGAACGGTGATACTCTCGATGTCCTCGGGGTTCACGTTCAACAGGGTAGAGAACTGCTCCTCGTTATCCATTGTCTCGAAGTTGATGTCCTGAGCATCTTCAGGCAATTCGAAGATGTGGTCATTAACAACGATCAAAGGCTGGGCATTACCATTAATTGTACTGGTACCGCGCAGACGCATGGTAGTACCAGAACCAAGGTTACCAGAGTTGGGCACGATGTCCAAACCTGCGATCTGTCCTTGCAGAGCCTGGTCAACGGACTCGAATGCCAAACCTTCCACATCGTCCATGCTGAACTTCTGAACAGCACCGGCATACTCACGGGCAGGAATCTCCAAACCTGTGGTGGGAGCATTCTTCTTACCCTGGACAGTAACTTCCTTGATGGTTCTGGTGTTGTCCTGCAAAGTAACTTTGTAGACTGTCTTACCAGACAATTTCTGAGAGAATTTTTTATAACCGATATAAGAAATTTCCAACGTATTGTTAGGATCCTTGATGTTCATGGTAAAGTTACCATTCATATCAGTAATGGTCTGGCTGACAATACGATTATTCTTATCCTTTTCTACGACGTTGGCGCCGATGATGACGTCAATATCATCCGATACGGTACCGGAGATACGCCGTTGCTGAGCGCTCACGGGGAGTGCCATTGCGGCAACAACCCAAAGCAGTAAAAGCTTTATAATCTTGTTCATGGTAGGGAATATTATTGAATAGCGTATCTCTTTAAGTATTTCTTAGCTGATTCCGTAGTTGCCCATGTGCTGTCATGACGGCCGCCTACCAGATCTGTGTGGTTCAGAATACCGCCAATCTGGTGAATTACAGCGGAGCTTGATGCATCCAAAGTAATTCTACGGCTACTGGTTGACATGGGCTGATTGATAGGAGTATCGGAACATACAACATCACGAGCAAGAATGTTCTTCTCGCCGATGATATTCAGCATGTCACCTCCGTTGTCATCGCGTACTCGCAGGATGGTCTCACCACCTTGCTTGATACGGTCAACATGTACCTTGCAGAACAGACCAAGTTCCTTGTCATAACTTGAGGTTACCATTTCGTTCTCTGCCAAGACGCTGTTGTCTGCGAATACAGAGTTGTCTGCGAAGTGGTAACGTACAAAATTAACAAGGTACGTAATCTTAGCCTGCAGTCGAATACTATCCTCAGAGTGGATTAATTCATCAGAAATACTATCTTTCTCACAGTTCTCGTAGTCTGCCTCAATATCTTCCCAAGTAGGAAGACCGGCAGCGATTGCATTCTTGACAGCATCATTTGTGGGAACAAACAATGTGTAACGGTAGTTGTTGAAGAACTGTACGTCGTAGTCCAAACCATACATCTTATTATATTGGTCGCCTGCAACGAAGATATCAAATTTTTTCTGTGCAGAACGCTGCTCGGAAGTGCTTAGGTTGGTCTCGTCAACCAGACCGCATGCTCTAACGATTTCGTCATTGGTCTCACACAGTTTATAGAACTCAGAGTATGGGCATTCCTCATTCCACTGCTCTTCGCCCATCTCAGTCCATCCTTCTTCTTGAGTCAGGATGCTGTAAACGCTTCGGCTGGTAGGAATAATAGGAGCATCGAGGATGTAGGTCTGTCCATTCTTCAGATTGTCGAAAGGCTTAGTTACGTTACATACATCAACACCAGGATCTTCAGAGACAATGCCTTCTTTCTCATTCTCCAACTGGAAGCCACCCTTCACATTAATAACGGTACCATTTTCATCCCTTTCAACCTTTACGGCAGAACCGTTCTTTGTCAAGAAATATACATCTTCACCATGGATGGGGTTGGTTCCATCATGCACGATAGTGTGGCTCTCCAACATATCCTTCAGACGGTTGGTTGTCTCTTGTTGTGAGATGGAAGCACCAGCACCCGTGAATGCACGGCCAATTTCACCCGTTGCGGGATTGTAGTTGATACATCTTGTCACGATGGGGAATGCCTGGTTCTTGTAAGAGAATTGAATCAGACGTTTCTGTGTACTCTTGAAAGAAGTGGGATCGTAATAATAATTCAAAGCCTGGTCACTGGGAAGGAAGAATGTGAACTCACTCTGCATAGCCTTCAGGTAAGCGTAGTAGTTCAAACCCATGTAATCCGTACTGGCATCACTACCATTATAGATAGCCCATTTCATTACCAAGTTAGTCTTACTGATGTAAGCAGGTGAGGTAACTGAGGTGTAGTCTGCAGGACCGTAGATGTCGTCCATAATGTAAACGGCACCGTTACATGCCAGCAGACAGGTGTCAATCTTTTCGATATCCTCAGCATAGAACAACTGCTCTTGGGCATCATCGCGAAGCTTGGTCATCTTGCTGGGAACTGATCCCACGAAGCTACGGCACATGATCACGTTAATCAAGCTGGTCAGAGTACTGATGGGAATTTGGTCGATGTTCTGATAGAGTTTCTCATAATCGCCATTGTACTCAATTGTGGGATCACCATAAGTCTCGATAAGCTGCAAACCACCACCGCTTTCGAAATAGGTCCACATAGCTTCGTCACTTGGAACAAACATGGTAGCCATATCCTGCTGTACACCCAACTCGTCATAATATCCGTTCCATCCTGGATCGAACTTTAAGAAGATGTTGGCACCGCTTTCATCACCAGTATATTTATTGCCGTCTGGTTGAGTGGTGTTGGCTCGATGGCCGAAACTGTTGTCAGAATAGTATCTCCAGGTGAAGATAGAATCCTCAAATTCAGGATGCAAGATCTTGTAAGCTCTGGTAATTGCTGAGCAATAATAGGGAGCGCAGTAGCGATCCAGCATGTGGCTGAAGATCTTTGTCCTACCGTTGCTGCGGATAACCTCTGCCATGTTGGCTAAGGGGCGCAAGGGCTTTTCTGTTACATTTACATAACCATTCTCGCAGACACCATCCTTCTCGATCAACTTAGCGTCATAAATATGTACGTCGCTCGTTACGCGCTCGCGACCCATAAATTTTGCAAAGTCATCATCGTTTACGGTGTTCTTGGTCATGTGCTCGCTGGTGAAGTGCAGCATCATGGACAAGGTGGAATCTTTTACCACATAGATACCTTTACCTCCATTCTCCTCACGGAATCTCCACCAGAAATCCTTATCGGTGGGATTGTAACTGTGAGGCAGGTCAGCGGGAGCCACATAAGTAACTGTGTCAGTTGCTTCCACGTCGGTGTAACGACGCATGTACTCACCACGAACTGGCCTGTTGCTGCCACTACCTTGGCTACTTGCCAAGTTCTCCATTACAATAGCGTTGTTGAGCATACTGGTGTGAATCAAAAGTTTCTTTTGAGACACACTCAGGTTCTCGTAACTTGTTGCAGTGTGCCAGGGATCTTTCTCTGGCAACTGTGCGTTGCTCTTGAAGAATGCCTCCCAAGCCTCGTCGTTAGCCACAAAAACAGTCTTGGAACCGGTACGGCTCAAAACGTCAGTAAGCGGACGAACGTTTTCGGGATTGACATCCTTGTCACCCAGCAATTTCAGATACGTGTTGAAATTGCCGCGCTGCTGCAGACTCTCGTATACGCTAGAATTAAGCCAACTGGGCTTTTCGTCGTCCAGTAGGTACTCATCCTTACAAGCATACAACAGTCCGCAAGCTGCCAACAGGGCCACCATCTTCGTGGTTTTCCTGCTCCATTTGCTTAAACGGTTTCTCATACGCATAAATTAGAGTTTTTGTTGATGTTATTGTTAATTGTTATTATTCTTGCAATTCACTGCTTTGTACAATTTATACCAAGCAAATTTACGTTTTTTTTATAAAACAAAGTACATGCTTCTTCTTTAAGAAATGGGAATTTAAGGTAAATTAACAAAAAATGGTTTAAAAATGCTTGAATAGTGTCCGCAAAGAGGGGTTTATTTCATCAAAATGTGTTAAGAACGGACAATTTTTGAAAAAATTATCTTCTTTTCTTTTTGTCTCTCAATTGCTCGGCTAATTCCCAGTACATGGCGGCTGTATCTTCCTTTCCCATGGCTGCGAAGGCATCTCCTGCAAGTTTATGAGATTGAGCATGTTCCGTGTTTAGACTGGTCGCTTTGACGAAATCGTTTGCAGCTTCTTCATAGAACCCTTTTGCCATGAAAACTTTTCCTCGATTATAGTTTGCCTTGAAAGATCGAGGTGACAGTTGGACTGCTTGGTTCAAATCGTGAAGCGCTTCATTTAGTTGTTTTTCATCAAGATACGTTATTCCACGCCTTACTAATGCATCTACGTAATTTGGATACAATTCCAATGCCTTGGAGTAATTTGCTATGGCAGCTTTAGGAGCGTGTGCTTGTGTCAAACATTCATTCCCCATCATGTAATATTCTGTAGCATATTTCTTTAGGCGTTCATTCTGAGCCTCCAATTGTAGTTTTATCTCGTCTCGCTGCTGTTGCAAGCGTTTGAAAACGTTCAGCTTTTTCCTGATTAGACGTTTGACTGTGGGTTTCTCGATGTCGTATCGAGTATGGATGGCGATGAAAAAATGTTCCAGACATGCAGCCATATCTCCTTTCTCGAAAGCTTTTGCACAGGCTTGGTACTCAGTATCGGCTTTTGCTTCCATAAGGGCTCGCTGGAGATCTTGTTGGTCATTGAAACGTGCTGCGAACTCGATAATTTCGGGTCGGACAAAAATGTCAGAGCGAGTAATTCTTTTCTTTAGGGTTATTCCATTTAAACTTGTACAACGGCTTAAAGCCACATAGGCTTGTCCACCAGCAAAGGTTCCTCCACTAAAATCGATGGTTACATTCTGGAATGTCAAACCTTGACTTTTGTGGATTGTAATGGCCCAGGCAAGTCGGATAGGATATTGGGTGAAAGTGCCCAACTCTTCTTCTTCTATCTTTTTTTCTTTTTCGTTGTAGGTGTATCGTACATTACTCCATCGTTCTTCGCTTACGTTTACTATATCGCCATCTTCTGTGATCACTTCAATGGATCCATTCTCAGGGTTGAAACTGGAAATGGTACCTAACGTTCCATTGACCCATCTGTGGTCAGGGTCGTTCTTGATGAAGATAATCTGTGCATTCTCTTTCAATTCCAATTGAAGTAGAGTAGGGAGTGACGATTCTGGGAAATCCCCTGTCACGACGCCTTTCATCAGAACGGTGTTTCCAGGGAGTTTATCCAACTCGGTTTGGTTGATGAAGTCTACGTTGTCCCTTCGTGTTGCCAAAACGATGTTAAGTCCCTCGCTTTCTTGTTTCACGATCTCTCCTTCTTCTGCATATCGGCTATTGAGAAGTTTTAGTTCCAGATCTGTAATCTTGTTCTGTCTTATGTGATCCAAGGCTGCTATGAAACCGGCATCCTTCTGACGAAAAACTTTCTTTAGCTCGATGCTGACCAATTTCATCTGCTGGAACACGTGAGCTGAGAAGAAATAAGGATTGGGGTAGAATTTGCTTAATATTTCCCTTTCGTCAGACTTCACAACCGGCTCCAGTTGGAACACGTCGCCTATCAGCAACATTTGTTTCCCTCCAAAGGGTTCCCGCATATTTTGACAATATACTCTCAGAATACGGTCAATAAAGTCGATGATATCTGCCCTAACCATCGAAATCTCATCAATGATAATGAGATCCACCTGTTTGAGCAGTTTTATCTGACTCTTTTTGTATTTTAGAAAATCTCGGATGCGTCGAACTGAGAATTTCGGATCATCTAACAAAAGAGGATAGAAAGGTAGCTTGAAGAAACTGTGTAAGGTACTTCCTTCTGCATTGATAGCTGCAATACCTGTGGGAGCCAGCACGACACTTTTCTTTTTTACCTCCGTCCGAATATAGCGCAAGAAGGTGCTTTTTCCTGTGCCTGCCTTTCCAGTAAGGAAAACAGACTGATGAGTAAACTTAATCAGCGAGAGCGCATTTTGGAACTCAGGTGATGAGATGTTGATGTTTTCTTTCATTCTTCGACCATGGGTTCCTGTGTGGGAACTTCCTCTATTTGTTGTTCTGGAATTTCTGCCTCAATATCATCCTCTGTGCTTACTGATGGGCCAAAGATCAATGTGTTGCTGTAAATGGAATCTATCTCAAAAGTATCAGGTAAAACATAATAATTTGAACAGTTCCACAAGGATGCGTCCAATCCTTTGGCGGGAGGGAATTTCTTGCGGTATCTTTGAAATCTTTGATCCTCGAAGGCTCTTTCTATGAAATTGCCAAAGATGGGCAAGGCAGTTCGACTTCCCTGGCCTAATTCGCCAGTACGGAAATGTATGCTTCTGTATTCGCCTCCCACCCAGGCACCTCCTACTAATTTGGGGGTGACTCCTATAAACCATGCATCAGAGTGGTTGTTGCTGGTTCCAGTTTTTCCGCCGAAATCTGTGTCGCTGAAAGGCCGTATGAACCGCCAAAGAGCAGCTGAGGTTCCTCCTCGGTTTGTCAATCCGGACATCAACATGGTTTGCATCAAATAGGCAGAACGATAAGGGATGGCTTGTGTCTCCTTTAGTTTAGCCCGATAGATAACTCTTCCCTTACGGTCTTCGATGCGAGTGACCATGATAGGCATGTTGTATTTTCCGTCATTAACCACGGTACAATAACTGTTTACCATCTCAAGCAGATTCACGTCGCTGCTTCCCAAGGTTAGGGATTTCGTTTCGTTAAGAGTCGATTCGATTCCCATCGCATGAGCCGTCTTAACGATGTTGGGAATACCTACTTCCATTCCTATCCTCACGGCCACGCTGTTGATGCTTTGTGCGAAGGCATTCTTCAGCGACATATTGGCTCCTGTGAAGTATCCGTTGGCATTATGGGGTGCCCAAATGGTGATTTTTCCATTGATGGTATCCTTATATGAAACGAATCCGTCCAAACGTCTGTCACAAGGGGTCAATCCTTGATTCATGGCTTCAGTATAGACGAAAAGCTTGAAAGTTGATCCAGGTTGTCGGTTTGCCAACACTTTATCGTATTTCCATGAATTGAAGTCAATATCGCCAACCCATGCCTTCACTTGTCGAGTATCTGGTTCCATGACGACAAAACCACAATGCAAGAATCTGGTCATATATCGAATGGAGTCTATTGTGCTGAGCTCTTTTTCAACAGGTCCATCATAGGTGAACAATTCCACAGGATGAGGTAAATTCAGATAATGATTTACTGAATCTTGGTTGTCAGGGAATTTGCTTGTTAAATATTTGTATTCTTGTGTTTTCTTTGTAAGGTTTTCTATGAAGTTCGGTATTTCCCTGTATTGCCTGTCTCGCCAGGGGGCATTGTTTCCCCAATGTTCATTAAACCGTTGCTGGAGTACTTGCATTTGCTTTTCTACAGCTTCCTCAGCATATCTTTGCAAACGGGTATCCAAAGAAGTGTAAATCTTCAAGCCATCGGCATAAAGGTCTAATTTGGTTTCACTATCATATTCTCTGATAAGTTTCTTTTCGCAGAGCCTGCTGATATAGTTTACCAAAGCTTCTCGAAAATAAGGTGCGATACCATCGTAACTGCTTTCCGTTGCTTTGTTCTCCACTGTGACAGGAATACTTTTGATGGAATCCAACTGTGCTAGGGAAGCTTTCTTTCCATTTATAAGGATATGATTGTGCTGGTAAACCAGATCGAGAACAGTATTACGTCGCAGCCTGCTGTTTTCAGGATGGAGGCGAGGATTATAGTTGCTGGTTGCTTTTAATAGTCCTACTAATGTGGCCGACTGTTCATAGTTCAATTTGTCAGGCGTGGTACTGAAATATGTTCTGGCTGCCGTCTTTATTCCAAAAGAATTGCTTCCAAAGTCAACGGTATTGAAGTACATTGTTAGAATCTCCTCTTTCGAGAATACGGCTTCCAACTTTGTTGCCACAATCCATTCTTTGACTTTCATTATCAGCAGTTTCAATCCTGGAGTTCTTCCTAAAAGTCCTGTGGAATATTGTGTTCGGACACGGAAAAGATTCTTTGCTAACTGTTGGGTGATGGTACTTCCGCCACGTGCATCTCCACGGAACATATCCTTCAAGGCTGCAAAGAGTCCCACCACATCAATTCCATGGTGCCTGTAAAAACGTTCGTCCTCAGTATCTATCAACGTTGTGACAAGGATGGGGGAAATTTCTTCGTATGTAACGGGAGTTCGGTTCTGACTGAAAAATCTGCCTAAAAGTACACTATCTGCGCTGTAGATTTCAGAAGCCTCGTTGACCACAGGATTCATGATGTCGTTGAAGCCTGGAGATTTGCCAAATAGATTGAGGAAGTTGCTTTCGACAGCTGCAAAAAACAGTATCATCGCAACCATAAATGTGACAATCCATGCCAGGATTTTCTTATACCAAGGCCCTCCGTATATCTTTTTGAAAAGTCTCTTGGTTTTATTCCAACATGTTTTGAGCATCATGAAGTATGGTACATAGAAATTTCTGATACAAAAATAGCAAAACTTCTTCTATATTACATGCTCTTGGTCACAAATTTTTCTATTTCTGCATAATCATTTGGATGGAACCAGGTTATTTCTTTGTCTTTTTGGAACCAAGTCATCTGTTTCTTGGCATATACGCGAGTATTCTTTTTTATTCGTTCCACAGCAGTTGTCAGATCCCATTTCCCATCTAAGTAATCGAAGAGTTCTTTGTAACCAACGGTATTTAATGAATTCTCGTTACGGTATGGATAGAGTCTTCTTGCTTCATCCAACAATCCGTCCTTCATCATTTTTTCTACCCGTTGGTTTATGCGGCCAAAGAGTTCGGTCCGTTCACGTCTAAGTCCAATCTTCACGATACGAAATGGACGTTCCTTCTTTGTGTTGGTTTTGAATGATGAAAAATTTTTACCTGATGTGTAATAAATTTCTAATGCATGAACAACCCGCTTGTGGTTCTTTTTGTCCACTAATTCGTAATATTCCGGATCTACCAGTTTCAGTTCTTGCAACAGTATATCCAACCCCTCTTTTTCTAATCTTTCGTGCAAGAATTGTCTGGTCTCAGCATCCACGGTTGGAATATCATCAATTCCGTTGCATACGGCATCGATGTACATCATACTTCCCCCAGATAGAAGTAGGTTTTGATGGGTCTTTGAGAGTTCTTTGATGAGTTGTAGGGCTTCTTGTTCGTATTGAGCAGCACTATAATAGTCTTGCAGTCCAAGAGTACCCACGAAGAAATGTTTAACCCTCTCCATTTCTACAGGAGTTGGGGGAGCTGTGCCAATCTTCATCTCTCGGAAAAACTGCCTGCTGTCGCAGTTGATAATGGGGCTTCCCAGAAACTCTGCCAGCCGGAGTGAGAGTTCAGTTTTCCCTACAGCGGTTGGCCCCAATAGCACAAACAATGTCATCCTTCCTCTCCCTCGTTCCTTGATGACTATTCGTTGATTTCGAAGCCTTCCATGTCTATCTCGTCTTCCTCGAAACCATCGTCGCCATAGAAATTCTCGTCTATTTCCGTATTCGTTTCAGCAGACACCACGTCTTCCTCAATAAGGGTTTGCATGGGTGCTGTGCCATACCTGCGTGATACGACGGGTTCAGGTTGGGGTTGACCGAAAATATTTTCTGACAATTCCATCATGAAGAACCTCTTGTTTTCTGGATCGAACAGATAAGCTAATCGTTGTCCTTCTTCTTCCAGATATTCTTTTAAGGTGGTCTCTTGCATTAGGTATAAATCCTCGTCAATGCTTGCCTCCCCATTGTCCTTCAGGAGAATGTTTCGTTCTATCTTCCAGTCCTCGTTGCAAATCATGAAACGTTGATTCTCATGCTCCTCATAATTGCAAGCATCCAGAATCAGCTTGTGCAGATCATAAAAGGTTGCATCTGCATCAATTTTTATTTCCATTACGAAGTCTTCGACTTCTTGGCTGAATAAAGTAATTTTTTGTGTCATTTCTATCTGATAAAACCACGTTTGCTGGAACGAATGAAGTCAAGAATATACTGAATCTCTGAACTCATGGGAATTTCCTGCTCAACACGGAGCAACAAGTCGTTCAGTTTCCCTGTACCTTGCAGGATGATCTGGTAGGCCTGATGTATGTTGTTTATGATTTCACGGTCGAAGTTGCGGCGTCTTAATCCCACGGTATTTAATCCACAAAACGCAGCTGGATCGCGTGCGATGAGGCTGTATGGAGGAATGTCTTGACTGGAGCGTGTTCCCCCTCCCACCATGGTATAACCTCCGATGCGGCAGAACTGGTGGATAAGCACGCTGGCACTCAGGATCGCGTTGTCATCCACGACAACCTCACCAGCGAGTTTTGTGCTGTTGCCAAAGATGCATCCGTCGCCAATAAGCACATCATGAGCCACATGCATGCCTTCCATGAGAAGATTGTTGCTTCCCACAATGGTTTTTCCCTTGGCAGCTGTGCCACGATTGATGGTCACATTCTCGCGTATCTTGTTGTTGTCTCCAATTTCTGCTGTGGTGTCCTCCCCTTTGAATTTCAGGTCTTGAGGGATGGCGCTGATGACAGCCCCTGGGAAAAAGATGTTTCCGTTTCCGATACGCGCGCCATAAAGAACGGTTACGCTGTTCATCAGGGTATTGTTGTCTCCGATTACTACACCTTTATCTATATAACAGAAGGGGCCAATCTCACAATTCTCTCCAATGATTGCCTCAGGATGGATGTAGGCTAATGGACTTATTTTGCTCATGTCTATTTTCTTGGATTATCTGTTTTTAATCATTTGGGCGGTGAAGGTGGCTTCCGTCACACAATTCTCACCTACGAAGGCATATCCTTTCATGCTGCTTATTCCGTGACGAATGGGCGTGATCATTTCTACCTTGAAGATGAGCGTGTCGCCTGGCACTACCTTCTGGCGGAATTTCACGTTATCGATTCGTAGGAAATAGGTACTCCATCGCTCAGGTTCTTCCAACGTGTTCAGGACCAGCAAGCCACCCGTTTGAGCCATAGCTTCTATCTGCAAGACGCCTGGCATGACAGGCTCATTGGGGAAATGACCTTGGAAGAATTCCTCGTTACCTGTCACATTTTTCACAGCCACGATGCTGTTCGAGCCTATTGAGATAACCTTGTCAACCAATTGCATGGGATAACGATGGGGAAGCAGTTCGCGGATTCGATTGTTGTCCATAACTGGTTCCCTGTCTGGGTTGTAGGTGGGAGCCTGTACGTCGTGTTTCCTGATTTCCTTGCGCATCATGCGGGCAAACTTGTTGTTGATGGTGTGTCCAGGACGTGTTGCAATGATTCTACCCTTGATAGGCCGTCCTATCAGAGCCATATCTCCAATGATATCAAGCAGTTTGTGGCGTGCAGGTTCATTCTCCCACACAAGAGGTTTATGCTGGATGTACCCCAGTTCGTTAGCATCGTGTTTCTCTGCGTTGGTCAGTTCGCACAGCTTGTCGAGATTCTCTTGAGTTGTCTGCGTTTCATAAATGACGATCGCATTATCCAGGTTGCCTCCCTTGATCAGACCTGCCATCAACAAAGGCTCTATCTCGCGTACGAAAACAAATGTGCGGGCAGATGCAATCTCATCAGCGAAATCCTCCATGTTGTCTAACGTGGCAAACTGACTGCTCAGTATCTTGCCGTTGAAGGAAATCATGCAGGTGATGGAGAACTGCTCATCTGGCAGCAAAGTGATGCACGCGTTGGTCTTCTCGTCGCGGAATTCCATCTTATGGGTAATCACGTAAAAGTCCTTAATGGCATTCTGTTCTTTCAGTCCAACACGTTGAATTTCTTTTACATAGGTAGCGGAACTCCCGTCCAGGATGGGGAACTCAGGTCCGTTGACTTGAATGAGTACATTATCCACCCCAAGGGCATAGAGGGCAGCCATAGCGTGTTCTACCGTACTGCATCGCACGTCTCCTGTAGCCAATACGGTTCCACGTTGCGTATCTACCACATTTTCTGCGATGGCGTCTATCTTGGGCATGTCAGGAAGATCAATCCGTTGGATTTTGTATCCATGATTTTCAGGAGCAGGATTGAATGTGATGGTCAGGTCGAGTCCTGTATGCAATCCCTTACCATAGAGAGAGAAACTTCCTTTGAGTGTATTTTGTTTCAGCATATTTGCAATGATATTGTTGGCTTTTTGATGTAATGTTTAGAGTTTTGTGAATTTATTCTTTTTGCTCCACTTGTTCTTTCAGAGCTTTGATTTCTTTCTTCATTTGGTTCATTTCTGTCCATATCTCAGGGAGTTTCTTGAAGAGGGCGCTGGATCTCCAGAAGTTATGTCCTTCGATGGCGGGAGTTCCTTGGACGGCTGTACCTTCCTTTTTCACGCTGTTGGGAATGCCTGCCTGGGCGCCAGCCATCGTGCGGTTGGCGATAGTTGCGTGGCCGGCAATACCTACTTGACCGCCAAACATACACCATTCTCCCACTTTCGTACTTCCTGCGATGCCGACTTGAGCCGACATGACGGTATGGCTGCCTATCTCATTGTTGTGGGCGATCTGCACAAGGTTGTCAATCTTCACGCCACTATGAACGATGGTGGCTCCCATGACGGCTCTATCGACACAGGTATTGGCACCTATCTCCACGTCGTCCTCTATGATGGCGATACCTATTTGGGGTATCTTCTCGTATCCCTTTTCTGTAGGTTGGAAGCCAAAGCCGTCGGCTCCAATCACACAACCGGCATGAAGCACACAACGATTGCCAACCTGACAATCATGATAGATGACGGCATTGCTATATATCTCCGTATTCGCGCCTACCTTGGCATTCCTGCCTATCGTGACGTGTGGATGCAGAACGCAACCTTCTCCTATCTCCACGCCTTCCGCGATGGCGACGAAGGGGCCGATATAGCATTTGTCGCCAATCTTTGCTGATGGGTGAATGAAAGCCACGTCGCTGATGCCTTCCCGCTTGGGTTTCATGCTCTCATAGAATTGCAACAGCTTGGCTACAGCCTCGCGGGCGTCAGGCACCTTGATGAGTGTTGCCTTTATCTCCTTCTTTGGCTCGAAGTCTTGGTTTACGAGTACCACGCTGCTTTGCGTCTCGTAAATATAATGTTCATATTTATCGTTGGCCAGAAAGCTGATGCAACCAGGCTTCCCTTCTTCTATCTTGGCAAAATTATTGATCTTGACATCAGGGTCGCCTACCAGGGTTCCCTTTATCAAGTCTGCTATCATTTGTGCTGTAAATTCCACTTTCTATTTACTATTTAATGATTTACGATTTAAAATTTATGCATTTACCATTTTAATAGTTCTGCCATTTGGTCAGCCACTTCTTTGGCTTTTTCGCCTGCCACTTGGGCAAAATTCTTTGTCTTGTCGGCATAGATGATGGCACGGCTGCTGTTCACGATCAGTCCGCATTCTTTCGTCATTCCATATTTGCAGACTTCTTCCAGGCTGCCGCCCTGCGCTCCAATGCCAGGAACCAGAAGGAAATGATGGGGTACGATCTTGCGGATGTCCTCGAAAGCCTGCCCTTGTGTAGCTCCCACCACGTACATCATCTGTTCGCTGTCAGCCCATTCCTGACTTTTCCGCAACACTTTCTCAAAGAGACGTTCGCCCTTCGTGTTCTCAGTCAGTTGGAAATCCTGACTTCCTTTGTTGGAGGTGAGAGCCAACAGGATAACCCATTTCCCTTCGTAACCCAGAAAGGGTGTCACGCTATCCTCGCCCATGTAGGGAGCTACCGTCACGGCATCTACCTCGTATTCCTCGAAGAAGGTGCGGGCATACATGGCACTCGTGTTGCCGATGTCGCCTCGTTTGGCATCTGCTATGATGAACTGGTCAGGATAGTTCTCGCGAAGATATCTTACGGTCTTGTCGAAAGCGATGAGTCCTTCCAACCCAAACGCCTCGTAGAAAGCCAGATTCGGTTTATAGGCGACGCAATAAGGAGCTGTGGCATCGATGATGGCCTTGTTGAAGGCAAAGATGGGGTCTTCTTCTTCCCTAAGCAGATGCTCAGGAATCTTCTTCAGGTCGGTATCGAGGCCTACGCAGAGGAAAGACTTTTTCCTTCGTATGTTGTCTATGAGTTCTTGTCTTGTCATTTCTTGAATTTCTTTTACAATTCACTCTCCTTCATTCTCTCAGCATTCTCTGCCACGATGAGGTGGTCGATGCAATCCTGGATGTTGCCGTCCATGAAAGAGTTCAGGTTGTAGATGGTGTAGCCGATGCGATGGTCTGTAATGCGACCTTGGGGATAGTTGTAGGTGCGGATCTTAGCCGAGCGGTCACCTGTCGAGACCATCGTCTTGCGCTTCGAGGCGATGTCGTCCAGATACTTCTGGTGTTCCTTGTCATAGATGAAGGTACGCAGGCGAGCCAGGGCGCGCTCCTTGTTCTTGGGTTGGTCGCGTGTCTCAGTACATTCCACCAGAATCTCCTCGTCTTGATTGGTAAAAGGATTCCTCCACACGTAACGCGCACGGACTCCTGATTCTACCTTATTGACATTCTGTCCTCCTGCACCACTCGAACGGAACGTGTCCCACTTGATGGCACCCTCGTTGATCTCCACGTCGAATTCCTCGGCTTCTGGCAATACGGCAACCGTTGCGGCAGAGGTATGAACCCGTCCCTGCGTTTCTGTGACAGGCACACGTTGAACGCGATGTACGCCTGATTCGTACTTCAGAATCCCATAGACGCCTTCACCCGTCACGCTGAAGATGATTTCCTTGTAGCCTCCTGCGGTTCCTTCGTTGTAACTGCTCACGGCCATCTTCCATCCCTTCATCTCGATGAATTTCGAGTACATGCGGAACAGGTCACCAGCAAACAGGGCAGCCTCGTCGCCACCTGTACCGCCACGAATCTCCATGATGACATTCTTGTCGTCCTCTGGGTCAGCAGGTACGAGCATCAGCTTTATCTCTTCCTCCAGTTCAGGGATGCGTTTCTCGCTTTCAGCCAACTCTTCACGAAGCATGTCCTTCAGCTCAGGGTCGTCCTCCATTGCCATCATCTCTTTCGCGTCAGAGAGGTTCTGGAGGCAGCCGATGTATTCCTTGCGGGCCGCTACGATTTTCCCCAGGTCCTTGTATTCCTTTGTCAGCTTGACGTATCGTTTCTGGTCAGCTATGACGGCTGGGTCAGTAATCATCGTACTGACCTCTTCGAAACGGCTCACCAGGCCGTCAAGCTTGTCCAACAAGTGATTATTTTCTGCCATTCTTCCTTTTCTTTTGAGTAAGGTAGAACTGACGCCATGCAAAGAACATGATGACGAGTAGTGCAAGTAAAGATATGTATACCATAACGTCTGTTTTTAATATTCGAATTCGCCGAACTCGCTCTTGATGAGGAGGCTCTTCTTGCCTTCCTCGATGCGGCCTACGATCTGAGCGTCGATGTTGAAACTCTTGCTGATGCTGATGACTTTTTCTGCATCCTCAGGAGCCACATATACTTCGAGGCGATGGCCCATGTTGAAGACTTTGTACATCTCTGCCCAGTCCGTTCCGCTGCAGTCTTGGATAGCCTTGAAGAGAGGAGGAACGGGGAACATGTTGTCCTTGATGACGCGACAATTCTCGCCCACGAAATGCAGCACTTTCGTCTGCGCGCCACCCGTACAATGCACCATGCCATGAATCTTGGGACGCAGCTCGTCCAGCATCTGCTTGACGACAGGAGCGTAGGTACGTGTGGGGGAAAGCACCAGTTTGCCTGCATCGATGGGACTGCCCTCAACGGGGTCTGTCAACCTGTATTTTCCGCTGTACACAAGTTCCTCAGGCACGGCGTGGTCAAAACTTTCAGGGTACTTCCCTGCCAGGTATTTCGAGAACACGTCATGGCGGGCGCTGGTCAGTCCGTTGCTGCCCATTCCGCCGTTGTATTCCTTTTCATAGGTAGCCTTTCCGCAGCTGCTCAGTCCCACGATAACGTCTCCTGGGCGGATGTTGGCGTTGTCGATCACGTCGCTTCGCTTCATGCGGCAGGTCACGGTACTGTCCACGATGATGGTCCTCACCAGATCGCCCACATCGGCTGTCTCGCCTCCTGTGGCATAGATGCCGATACCCATCTCGCGCATCTCCTGCAGCAGCTCGTCTGTCCCGTTGATGATGGCGCTGATCACTTCGCCTGGAATCAGCATCTTGTTGCGTCCGATGGTCGAGCTTACCAGGATGTTGTCAACAGCCCCCACGCAAAGCAGGTCGTCCGTGTTCATGATGAGGGCATCCTGGGCAATGCCTTTCCAGACACTCAGGTCGCCCGTCTCCTTCCAGTACATGTAGGCAAGGCTACTCTTCGTGCCTGCTCCGTCGGCATGCATGATGTTGCAGTATTCAGGATCGCCTCCCAGGATGTCAGGGATGATTTTACAGAATGCTTGGGGATAAATTCCCTTGTCGATGTTCTTGATGGCGTTGTGCACGTCCTCCTTGGCAGCACTCACACCCCGCATCATGTATCGTTGGTTACTCATTCGCGTTGTTCGTATTTGGAGTGCAAAGATAATACAATTAAATTGTATTCGCAAGCAGGAGGATTAAAAAGCAACCTTTTGTAACATTTATCTGCCAAAAAGAACATTTGTTTACAAATAAAATGGTAACTTTGGAGCGTAACTTTTCATTTTCTGCCCAATATGAGAAAGACACTTTTGGCGGTTCTTCTGGTGGTGGCTCCCGTTCTTTCGCGAGCCGACGGATTTCAGCTCTACGTGGACTCCGCCATGCAGCAAGGGGTGGCTCTCCTGGCTCCCAAACCCGTGAATGGGGTGGGGGTGAAGATCGATACGCTCCGTTTCGACAGGAACAGCGAACCTCCCCTCTGGCGGCTTTGTTCCTGGGATTTTTCCACCAAACTCTCAGGCGACAATCCTGCGCATACAAAGTATGGCATCACCTATGCCGACGATTCCTTCCTCTTTGCCCGCGACGCGAAGGGAACGTTTACCATGAAGGTCGATGCCAGCAAGGTGTACGAGGCTCACAGGACCTCATCGAGCCAGCCCTGGATCAACTTCCTCGTCGAGACGGATTTCGGTTCCCTGCCTGTTGGGAAAGCCCAGACGGTAACGTTCTCCTACAGCCTGCGCATCATGCGTTGCCGCAATCGCATGGGAACCTTCTACGACACGTCCATTCATGCCGCCCAATGCCTGGGCTACCTGTATGTGCGCAACACCAATCCCACTTCCTCGGATTATGGCAAGGCGTTGTGGCTGGGCATGGGCTGTTTCGACAATCGAGGCTCAGGCGGGCTCCTGGCGAATGCTTCCACCCATTGGGACGTGGGAACCAGTACCTACATTCATCAGCTGGCAGGCAAGGATGTCTATGGGGAAATCAACTTCAACGACCACAGGTGGCACAAGGCAAAAGTCAACGTGAAGGCAGCTATCGATGATGCGATAAAATCTTTACATTTGAAGGGTTTCCTGACCGACTCTTCCGTGGATGATTTCAGCATCCAGGGGATGAATTTCGGATGGGAGCTTCCTGGTACGTTCGACGTCACCTGCCAGTTCCGCGACTTCTCTCTTGTGGCGGATGTGGATATCGGCGTGTCGAATCCTGGATTCTGACGTGTTGAGCCAGCGGCTCTGACGTGTCACATGGGGCCTCACCAGATGTCTTCAGGTCGTTCTGGGTTGTCGAACACTTCCTTGGGGCAAAGTTCTATGTAGTCCATGTAGAACTCTTTGGCGTCAGAGTCGATGATGGATTTCATGCGTATATAATAGGTCTTGTCAGGGTCCATGTACTGGCGCAGCAGGATGCGTCTCATGGCCCATGTGTATTCGCGGAGAGAGTTGTTGGGGTCGCCCAGCACGCAGTTGCTCTTGTCGCCGTTCATGTAGCCGTTGTTGCGCATGCGTTTGTCTATCTCAGCATTGTAGTCGTCGTCATTGGTGTCGGCCTCCCAGGCTGTAATGTGGTTCTGGGGAGGGATGGTCCAGTCCATGGGGATGCCCGCCACGTTGAGTTTGTTGAAGTTGTCGCCGAAATAGATTTGTGCCACGCCTCGCCGATCGGTGGCTATGATGGCGTAGCGCAGCTCGTAGATGCCCCTGCGGGGAACGGGCGGCAGGCGGTAGGTGACTTCGTAGCGGCCTACAGCCTTCATCTCGTCGCCGTTCTTGCCTGGCCAGGTGTAGGCGTAGGCGTTGAAATAGACCATGTTGCAGTCGTCGTTCATCCACATGTCGTTGAAATACTGATAGATGCTTTGCTTGGGGATGTACACCTGCTGATACCTCTGTTGGGAGGATGACTTTTTGCGTATGTCGTTGGTGATGGACTCGGGGAGCATACCCAGCCCGTCGATGCGCAAGCGTTGGCGATGGAGGTTGTCGCGCACGTCGTCAGTATAGGCCAGCGGTTTGTCGATGGGATAGATGCAGCAGTTGATGATGTCGCTCAGCACGGCATTGCGGCTTTCTCTGTCCACTCGGCATCCCACCTTGTCCTCGTCGCAACGGAGCTCGCCCCCCGTTCCGCGACGTCCGCAGTCGAGTTCAGGGAAGCGGTTCAGGAAGACTCCCTCGCTCTCTCGGCTCTCGTAGATTTTCAGGAGCCTGCGTCGTCCCATGGAGGTGTAGAGCTCCTCAGCAAACATACCCAAGGAGTAAGGCTTGTTGATGCTGAAGCGGCTCTCGTTGTGATGGATGACCAGCTTGTCGGAAGGGATGCGCATGGGCAGGATGTGATAGGTAATCCACAGGTTCAGCAGGTTGTCGGGCGAGGAATAGTTGTCGTCGAGGGTGAACTTGTCGTCCATCGAGATGAGCTGCTGGTCGAGGACCCATTGCTGCAGTTTGGCCAGCAGGTCGGGGTCTTCAGGGTCGAAGCCCTGGGAGCGCCAGAAGCTGTCAGGCTCGGCAAAGATGGTGAATCCGATGAGGCGGTGGCGTGGAGCGTAGGCCATGCCGCTGTCAGCAAAGCCCAGCAGGTTGATGTTCGGCAGGTCTTGGATGATGCCCTGCTGGTAGAGAGTCTCGTAGGCCTCGTCGCGCCAGCAGTTCAGGGTGTCCATCAGTCCACAGGCCTCGATGACCCTTGCCGTCACGAGGAACCCCTCACGCTTCTCCCTGACGATCTTCGCCAGATAGGTGGCGGCGGTGATGGTGTGGGGAGCTATCACGCCCTTCATCTGGTGGACGTATCCGTTGAGCAGCCGTATGTCGCGGTTGATGGAATCCACGGGATACCAGCCGTTGATGAGGATGTCGTTGGGATTGTCCGTATAGTAGGTCGATAGCTTGCGGTCGTTCATGTTGCTCAGCACAAACTCGCGTCCGCTAATCTCAGGGAAGTCAGAGGTCTCGAGTCCCTGGCCATCGTCGCCGCTGTCGATGATGCTGTTCAGCACGATAACCTTCCTGATGGAATCGAGATCGGCGCTGTCCGTGAACGCCTCCCACGAGGGATAGTCGATGACGCTGTCAGCCACCAGCGTGTCCAGGTAGGCATAGATGGCCTCGTTGGTGGGAGCGAAGACGGTGTAATGTCCGCGGGCTGAGAGCAGCTGCCCCACCTTGGTCGTGCTGTAGGGACCGGCAGGCACGGCGGCAAGCAGGCGTGTGTACTCGCTGTAGCAGTCGTGCGAAGAGAGGTAGTCGAGGATGGTCTTTTCGGTAAAAACATATCGGGCCGAGGTATCGACATTCTCGGTGCAGGCATGAAAGAATACCAGCATCAACAGCACGGCGGCTCCTTTGACGATAGCAGTAGCGCGATTTTTCATCATTCCATATCCGTTTTTCATCGGTTTCAAAGCACAAATTTACGAATTTTTGTTGATTCCCAAAAGAAAAGAGGAAGTAAAATGAGAAGAGGGCGCTTTTTTTGACACACCCTCTTCACTTTTTTTCTCTCTTACATCAAACAGCTGCTGACTCCCAGGCTCGTCAGGATGGCGCTAAT
>CAMKMK010000001.1 GCA_946413885.1 uncultured Prevotellaceae bacterium | reverse complement strand
CTTTGTCGCCATTCAGGTAAGCAACGTGGGCATCAGGATCCAGTCTGACAATTTCGCGGCATAGGTTGAGATTGAAGGCGATGTATTCCACCTTATCCTGAAGTCCCATGCGATGAACCTGAGTAACGCAACTGTCGCAGCAAATCTTACCACGCGTCTCATCGCTATGAGTCTTGATTTCAATGATGAGCTTGCAGGAGTCTTCCTTAGCGAGCATTTCCAGGAAGTCTTTCAATTCAGGCATCTTCTCGCCATTGCTGAGCGTGAGATTCTTGCAAGTATCATAGGTTGAGTTCTGGATACTGACACCATTGAAGGTTGCATCATGATTTGCCATCACATGGCCGTCCTGCGTGATCCAGACGTCTGTCTCTGAACCATAGCATTGTACATCGAAGGCATACTGCAGAGACGCGCGGCTGTTCTGGGCGGCACCAGCCTTGTTCCAGTATCCGCGATGCGCAATGACCTTCATGCCATGAGGCATGCTTGAGGTTACCATAAACGTGCAAGTGCCCAACCGTTGAGTCTGGTCACCACGCTTCAGGATGATGACATATTGATTGCTGGTAAGTTCCTCAGGGATGGTGATGGTGCCACCTGTCTCAGTCACATTCTCCAAAGGAAGGGTGATGCTGTTCGACGAGTTGACTTGTTGCAGCACAATCTGGTCACCCTCTTGGAACCCTGTTGCTCCAATCTTGAAGTTCGTGCCAGGGGCTACAGGATATCCACTCGAGAGAGTTACATTGCTGACCATAGGCTTGGGAGCGTTCTCTTCCAGAATGCGGACTGGTTTCCATAATTTCTTTACCTCTTCTTCTGTGAGAGGCTTGTCATAGACACGGGCAATGATGACATCGCCTCTCCAACCTGCCTCTGCACCGTTGGCACTTGCATCACCGCCTACACAGAACCAGTTGCATCCAGCATTGGCAAAGCGGAAGTCACCAGGAGAATCCACAGTGTTGCAGAGTTCTCCATTTACATAAATGTAGGACTTGGCCTCTTCCTTATTATAAACGCCAATCACATGGTAATAGAAACCAGATTGGGGAAATACGTTACTGGTAGTCCATCGCCATGTACTAGAACCAGTAGTAGAGACATTGGGCAGGAAAGTAAACGAATTTTGTGGGCCATTGGACAATCTGTTAATTAGGAAACCTGTGCCACCGGCTTGCATTGCAGAAAATGGCTTGGCCTCCACGTCAGGAAGGTTCCCTTCATAATCAGGCATCGCCAAAACCTCCAAACTGTGACCATCGGCCAAGGCATCGCGGAAAGCTTTGTTGTCCTCAAAATTAATCTTGTAATAGTCAGAAGGTTTTGAAGACCAAGGGGTCGTGAAGTTGGCAGCATAGCACTTGAAAATTTCATTGTAATATACATTTTGCGCGTTTCCACATTTTTCTATCTTCATTTTCATGGGAGACAAGTCAATTGCCGTTCCGTCGGAATTGAAACAAACATCCAAAAGGTCGGCAATAGGCTTGTCTTCATCATTTTCTCCATTTTCGTGATGAGAATTAGCTTGGTAATAAGCATAAACCTCTTTGGCTGTTTCAGGATTATTTGTGGTGATGTAGTCGATGTCGAGATTTGACATTTCAATCATCTCATCCTTGCTGTCGATGGTCCAAACGTTGGTTGTCATGCCCAGTTCTCTGGCTTTAGGAATCCATGAAGGATTTCTTCGATAGTTGTTGGCCGTGTAGTCAAGTCCCATGATGCCGTAATCGTAAAGGGTTTGTGGGTCTTTGTCGCCATTCAGGTAAGCTACGTGAGCATTGGGGTCCAATCTGACAATTTCTCGGCATAGGTTGAGACTGAAGGCGATGTACTCCACCTTATCCTGAAGTCCCATGCGATGAACCTGAGTAATGCAACTGTCACAACAAATCTTACCACGCGCTTCATCGCTGTGAGTCTTGATCTCAATGATGAGCTTACAGGAGTCTTCCTTAACGAGCATTTCCAGGAAGTCTTTCAACTCAGGCATCTTCTCGCCATTGCTGAGCGTGAGGTTCTTGCAAGTTTCATAGGTTGAGTTCTGGATACTGACGCCATTGAAGGTTGCATCATGATTTGCCATCACGTGGCCGTCCTGTGTGATCCAGACGTCTGTCTCTGAACCATAACATTGTACATCGAAGGCATATTGCAGAGATGCGCGGCTGTTCTGGGCGGCACCAGCCTTGTTCCAGTACCCGCGATGTGCAATGACCTTCATGCCATGAGGCATGCTGGAGGTTACCATAAATGTGCAAGTGCCCAACCGTTGAGTCTGGTCGCCACGCTTCAAGATGATGCTGTATTGATCGCTGGTAAGTTCCTCAGGGATAATGATGGTACCACCTGTCTCAGTCACTTTCTCCAAAGGAAGGGTGATGCTGTACGACGAGTTGACTTGTTGCAGCACAATCTGGTCACCCTCTTGGAACCCTGTTGCTCCAATCTTGAAGTTCGTGCCAGGGGCTACAGGATATCCGCTCGAGAGAGTTACATTGCTGACCATAGGTTTGGGAGCGTTCTCTTCCAGAATGCGGACTTGATTCCACAGTTTGCTGACTTGTTCAGCATTGAGTGGAGAGTCGTAGATACGAGCCATGACGACATCGCCATTCCAAGCTGTATTACCATTGGAACCACTTGGATCGCAACCAATACCAAACCATCCGCTTCCACTCTGGGGAAGAACGAAGTTACCAGAAGCCTCTACAGTATTCTTGAGTTCTCCATTAACGTAGATATATGCCTTCTTTAGAGCCTTGTTCCATACACCCACCAAATGATAGTAAACGCCAGGTTGAGGAACCACGCCACTGGTAGCCCAACGCCAAGTGCTGCTTCCGCTCGTGGACACATTGGGCAGGAAAGTTATCTCGTTCTGTCGGCTTCCACTAATGGTGCTGATGAGAAATCCTGTGCCACCTGCCTGATGACTGGAGAACCATTTTGCCTCAACATTTGCAATAGGTGGTGTGTAATTGGCCATCATGATACACTCCAACGTGTGTCCGTTTGCCAGCATGTTCTTGAATTTTGTGTTGTTCTCCCAGTCAACTTTATAATAGCCGGATGCATTACCAGCCCAGGGATTCACGAAGTTGGCGGCATAGCGCTTGTATGTTTCGTTGTAATAGACGGTTTGTGTGTTCCCTATTTTCTGGACTTTCATCTGCATTGGAGATATGTCGGTTGCTGTGCCGTCAGCATTGAAGCGCACATCCAACATGTCGGCTTGTGGAACGTCGGTAGTGAAGGATATGCTGTCCACTTGACTGCGAGGGGCTGTGTAGAGAACCTTCTTGGCTGCATCATACAAGGTGACTATGCTCTTGCCTTCCTCCATTGCGACGCTATCCACTTTGACAGCTTTCTCGCGGAACATGATGACACCATTCTTGTACACATAGAGATTGTCATCGGCCTGGGCTGTGGTAATGACACCACATAATACTAAAGCCTTTAGGAGCAGACTGCCCTTTGATATAAATGAGTTTTTCATTGTGCGTATCATCTCTTTAGGATTTTCTTTACGTTTTCTTGTCCATCAAGCTTCTCTATCCTGATGTAGACCCCAGCGGGAATGTTGCCTGTTGGGTTCTGTTTCACTCCAGTCAGGCTATAGATGGAACTTTCCTTTGCAGCCTTCTCTGCTACTATCTTAACTCCTGTCGGGGTGGGGGTGGGATAGAAACGAAAATAGTCGAATGAGTCATAACTGGCAGATTGCGTCTCGCCTGTGGTGGTAATGACTTGGACACCCGTTTCTCCAAACTCGATTCGCTGTACGCTGTTTGCCTGAAGTACAGGTGTGTACAAGTCGGATAGATAAACGTATATATCTTGTTGTGCGAGCATGTCGCCTGATATTGCCAGTAATGCTAATGTGAGTGTTTTCTTCATATCACGTCAGTTTTTTCTATATTTTCATTTAATTATGATTCCAGGGTACGTGTCCTGAACCTCTTTGTAACTCGTCAAATTTCCGATATCATAACGTCGTCCTGGCATCTCCATCGCGTGGACAGGAACTTGTGTACAGAGCCAAGCGATGTAGCTTCCAGGTGCATCTGTACCACAGCCAGCGTCTATACCAGCCTGGACTAAACGGGCATCCTCGCGTGTATAATAATAGAAAGGAGGGCAGCACCAGTGAGTCTCTGGAGTGGGAGATTTCTCTGTCATGCGGAGGATGCGGTCATTCTCATCGATGGTCACTATGCCACACTTCAGGAGTTTCTCGTATGTGGGCTCATAATAGCGCATGATGCAACTTGTTTTCTTCTCCAAAGCATAACGAATAAAGCGTTGAAGACTGAAATCCAATACGTTGTCACCTGCAATTACGAGCATATCATCGTCTATCCCGAACTGCTCGATAGTGAACTGGATATCCTTTACGGCCCCTAAGCGTGTCTCGTTGGAACTGGTTCCATCATTCACCACAGTGATCGTTTTTTCTTTCTTTTTAGCCCAATCTGTAAAGTGGTGGGCAAAACGGTGATTGGAAATTATGATGAACTCATCTACCAGCCCAGCTCCATCGATATCATCAATTAGCCAATCCAGAATGGTCTTGCTTTTCACGTTAAGGAGTGGCTTGGGATAATTCTCAGTCAGGGGATAGAGTCGTGTGGCATATCCTGCTGCCAATATCAGACATTTCATAAATGTATTTTCTGTTTATGGTTACTCTATCGTTATACAAGTCCGTCAGCGCTGTCGCAAATATGCACCATGTATTTACCTTGCAACTCAGGGAAGGCTTTGATGTATTCCTTAGTAACGTTCCTTACGATACTATCTTGATAGGCAGGATCGATGAGAGCCATGCAACAACCCTTGAAACCAGCTCCGCTGAAGCGACCGCCATAGATGCCTTCTGTGTGGGTCATAATGTCATAGAGCGTCTTTAACTCAGGCGATCCAGTCTCCCAGTAGTATATACTTGACCATCCACTCTCGAAACTCAAGCGGCCGTATTCTTCAATGTTGCCATGACGCCATGCTTCTGCTCCTTTTTGAACACGATCGAATTCGCTCATCCAATGTTCAGCACGCTTGTGCCAGTTTTCTGGTAACTGATTTTTGTATTTGTCATAAACTTCGCGAGGAATGTCGCGCATGTTTGTCTCCTGGAATTTGCCATACTCCATGCCAGCATAAGCAGCGAGGGCATAGGCTGCACTGCGCAACTCATCCACACGCATGTTGAACTTGCTTCCAGCCAAAGTACGCTCTACTCCACTGAAAAAGATGGCAATCTTGTAGGGTTTCATTGAGGGACTGGCAGGAATCAATTCATAGGTGTCATCTTTTGTGTCCAAATACAGCAGATGATTCTTGCGGGCATACATCTCACAACTTTGATCGAGCTTCCCACTGCTGACACCCACGTATTCATTTTCTGCCCTGACGGACATCATGATAAGTTCTTGGGGAGTGGGGCATATTTCGTTTACGTCGCAGAGGGCTTTCAAAAAAGCCAGCACAACTGCAGCGGAAGAGGAGAGACCACCGATGGGAAGACTTCCTTCAATAACTCCGCTAACACCTTTGACGAGACGATATTTCTCAGTTAACTTCAGGGTTGCGCCACGCAAATAATCAGCCCAGTCCCCTTCTTTAGTTCGGGAAACCTCATTGATATGCCATTGGGCACGTTTTTCGAATTGTAGGGAACAAAGTTCCACGATACCATTCTGTTTAGGACGGTATGCAATGTGGATACCTTTATCAATCGCAAAGCCTGTGATTTTACCCAGATTGTGATCTGAATGTGCACCCAGTGGACAAATGCGATAAGGACAGAAAGCCAGACGTTCAGGAGCTTTCTTGTATATTTCCAGAAATTTATCTTGACATAACATAATTAATAGAGCATAAGAAGATGTATTGTTGCTACAAAATTATGAAAAAATATTCATATTCTGAATTACATTTCCGTTAAATAGATTTTTTGTTTCAATTTTTTATTAATTTTGCATGAATGATTGTCCCTGAATGATTCCAAATCAGTTGTGAATTGTGAGATTGGCATGAATTTGTTGTGAGATGAAGGTTACTATATTAGGAACGGGTACCAGTTGTGGAGTACCTCAGATAGGATGTCATTGTGCGGTGTGTATGAGCGATGATCCTCGTGACAAACGACTTCGATGTTCTGTTCTGGTAGAAAAAGGTGATACAAATATTCTGCTGGATTGTGGTCCTGATTTTCGTGAACAGATGTTGCGGATAGGGTTTGATAAAGTACTGGATGCCGTCTTCATTACTCACGAACATTATGATCATGTGGGTGGACTGGATGATTTGCGCCCTTTCAGTTATATGCAGAATCTGCCTGTCTATGCCGATCCTTATGCAGCCACTCATTTACGCCAACGTTTACCTTATTGTTTGGTGGAGCACAAGTATCCTGGAGTACCACATCTGAGACTGGAGGAAATGGAACCTCATGAGGTTGTCATGGTGGGTAATGTAAAGGTGACTTCTTTGCGT
The DNA here is from genome assembly GCA_946413885.1 of uncultured Prevotellaceae bacterium. Classification (GTDB taxonomy): domain Bacteria; phylum Bacteroidota; class Bacteroidia; order Bacteroidales; family Bacteroidaceae; genus Physcousia. The sequence goes on along the minus strand of CAMKMK010000001.1, from coordinate 41,026 downwards.
GTAATTCATGGCAAGTTACCCATCTTGGGTTTTCGTATTGACGACTTGGCTTATATATCTGACATGACCACTATGGAGGACGAAGACGTGGAACTCCTTTATGGTATTAAGCTTTTGATAGTGAATGCGTTGCGACATGAACCCCATCCCACTCATCAGACGGTTAGGCAGGCTATTGAATTCAGTCGTAGAGTAGGATTGAATGTTCCAACATATCTTATCCACATGTCTCATCACGTTGGGTTACATGCTGTAGAGGATGCTTTGTTGCCAGAGGGAATCCATTTGGCTTATGATGGATTGGTGATAGAAATTTAACGAAGCTTGTTGCGAAGGAAATGATTCCTGACGAAGACAAGAAAAAAGACTACGCCCAATGCATTGACTATCCATGCTACCCAGAAAGCTGTCCCATATCCCCAACTCTCGGCTACGAAGCCACCAAAGATAATCCCCAGTCCCATACCCAAATCCCATGCTGTCAGCAATGTGCTGTTGGCTGTTCCTCTTTTGTTGTTTGGGGCAAGATTGATGAACATTGTCTGAAAAGCGGGAAACATGTGTCCATTACCCAATCCAATGATGAGAGCAGCACCATAATATCCAATGGGGTTGTGGACGGCAGCAAAAAGCAGATAACCACACACACTGACAATCACGCCGTAACTTGCATTCTCGACAACTTTGCCTTGTCGCAAGGCACGTGCCCCTACTAATCGACTCATGATTAAACCTGTACTCAGTAAAGCGAAAAAGAGGCCAGTGCCTGCTGTTATGCCCAACTCCTCTTTTCCATAAATGGCCAGATACGTAGAAATGACCCCGTAAGAAAAGGAATAACAAGTCATGGCGATTCCCTCGCTCCATCCTTCTACAAGAAGGAAACGGTCAAGTGAGATGGGACTTTTTTCATGTTGCAGTTCACGGTCTTTTAATTTAAGTGTGGAATTGATAAGAAATCCTATTCCTGCTGAGAGGAGAGCAATGGCGAAAATGAGTTGGTAATTGTTCCACCATTGATAAATGAGCAAGCCCACGGTGGGTGAGATGGCAGTAGCCAAATTATTACTGAGTCCATAGTATCCAATTCCTTCAGCTCGTCGCGTAGGATGAAGGACATCAATCGCTACTGTACTGTTAGAAACCGTAGTAGCTCCCATAGGGGCACCATGCAGAGTGCGGATGATGAAGAATGAGAGTAAACTTCCCGCTAATAAATATCCTCCAAAAAGGATGAAGAAAAGGAACCAGCAACAGAGCAGTACAATTTTGCGTGGAAAACTGTCTACGAGAAAACCGCTGAAAGGACGGATTAGCAGAGCAGTTAACGCATATCCACTCAATACCATGCCTATCTCGTCTTTACTGGCACCAAACTCTTCGCTAAGATAAAGTGGGAGCAGGGGAGTCTGGATCATGAAGGAGAAGAATAGCATAAAGTTTGCACTCCAGGCCTTCAGATAATTGCGGTTCCAAGTTTTTTCCTTCATTACCAGTGTTTTATCAGGATGGACGGATCCACTTTAAGATAAATTCCGAAAGAGAAACACAAGTCATTTTCGTTATGAGAATGAGCGCTGAAAGCCTCCAACTCAGCACCCAATTTGTAGTCTTTGGTAAAGGTATGGGTGTAATCAGCACGTAAATAGGCTGTGTGCAACCCGTCAAATGTGAGATCTTCATGCTTTAGAGAGATGGTGCTCATGAATGGTGATCCGTAAAGGTTTGCATATTGTTTAGGGGCATCGAAGTATCCCATTTTCATACCTAACTTATCCCATAAACTTGCTGACACGCTTACATGCGTGGAGAATCCTGTATCGAAAGGCCATAGATGGCCACTCTGCTGATAGCTTCCCAAGATGTTCACTTCACTTGATAGACATGTGAGTATGTGATTGTTTGCAGGTGTGTAATCCATACGCATTCCAGCTGATGCGTTGCATAGAGTTTGTACGCCCAATTCAGTCACATCCTGTTCGCCTCCCCTATGCTGGATGAGTATCTGGATGGGGGAACTCCAAAAGAAGTGGTTCTCCTTCTTGTTCCATTTAATTTGGGAATTAACTCCTACGGTGAAAGCTTCTTGATGGGTATCCAACTCGTAGATATAACTCTGCCAATTGATCCAGGTATCCAGATGAATGTGTGGTCTATCCAGAAAAATCTGCACACCCATTTCAGGGTCTGTCGTGAGGTTCTGTTCAGGATTAAAAAGAGGATCAATCAGTCGGTGGTTTTGTGCCCCATAGATATTGCCTAACACAAATGTCAGATGACGTAGGTCAGCTTGAGCACGGAACCAAGGTAGAAGATGTGCTCCGCTCGTGTATTGGTTGCCTTTCCATGTCGCTATATCGTGATAGGCATAGTTTGGATATTTGTTGGCACCATCCATGATAAGTCCATGTAGTCCCAACTCCAGATGTATAGGAGTGATAGGGTTGTAAGTAAGCTCGGGTTGCAGCCATGTTCCGGGTAGAGTGTATCCGCGGGTAATGTTAGAATCGTATTCGTTGTCGCGAAAGAAGGCGAGTGCATTGAGTTCCACTTTCAGGGCTTTGGTGTCTGCTGAGTCTATCCTGTATTCATCCAGAAACATGTGGTCCCATATCTGTGCCTGAACTGGAAGTATGACAGCTGACAATAGTGCAAAAGAAAATAGAGTTGCAATTCGTCTCATTTTTTCATGCCCTTAAATATAAGGTATAAAACGACTCCTGCACCTAAAGTAATCATAGCTATCTTCAAATAACCTGCATACTCAGCAACGGCGGAATCCAGCTTGTCGTATGGAACCACACTGGCCAGATAGTATCCAATTGTTGCGAGGATGGAGTTCCACACACCAGCTCCTAACGCTGTGTAGCCAACGAATTTCCCAAAATTCATTTTCGCCAGACCAGCAGGGATGCTTATTAGTTGGCGGACGGCTGGAACCAATCTCCCTACAAAAGTACCGATAGCACCATGTTTCTGGAAATATTGTTCCGCTAACTCTACCTTTTCTTGATCTATCAGACACATGTGCCCTAGCCGACTATTGGCAAACTTGTATACGATGGGACGACCCAAGTATAGGGCAAGTCCGTAGTTGATGATAGCTCCAATGACAGCACCCAATGTAGCAGCTATCACGATTAGGAAAACGTTCTGTTCCCCATTAGCTGCAGCCATGTAGGCGGCAGGAGGCACGACCACTTCACTGGGGAATGGGATAAAGCTACTTTCGATGGTCATCAGCAGACAGATAACCCAGTAGTTGAGATGCTTCAGGCACCAGGCTATGAATGGTAAACTCTCCATTATATGAATTTCTTGCGGAATGTTTGTTTGCTACTGAATCGCCAGCGCATATAAGCTGTGATGTCCCATAAAGGTACGAGATTGACCATCAGCGGCAAGGTGAAATGATATGTTTTTGCTCCCAAAGTTTTTGCCGTATGGTTAAAGCAGTAGTCGCGTATAAGCAAATGTACCAGCCACAAAAATGCAAATCCTCCCATCATGTAGTAATTGGGGTAATGCCAAATGGCAAAGGGGATGAAGACGATGTTGAATGTAAGTTGTAGAAGAACTAAACAGGCATACCATATACGATAGAACCATGGATTTTTCATGTGTTGACGTGTTTCCATAAAAAAGACTTGATCTTGTCGCCAATGATGGTCTGAATGAGGGGTGTCTCTCGTTGTGATGGACTGTGAGGCTAAAGCAGTAGTGAAGTGTCCTTTTTTCACATTATGGTTTATCATCAGTTCTTCAGCTCCAGCAATCAGGTTGGCATGCGAGGCGAATCCTTGGTGCTCTAGGAATTTGCTGCGTCGATAACAGAGGCAACTCTCGTCTGACCTGTATGGCGCATGGTGTTCGTTGAAAGGAATCCATAGCATTTGTTGCCACAATTTCATGAACTGCCATTTATGAGCATTCCATCCACGTACTTTCCCATAATGAACGAAAGCCTGTACAGCATCTTTTTCAGGGGTACATGATGCACATAGAGATCTTAACCATTCTGTACCTGAAGGGTTGCAGTCAGGGCTGAGCAACACCACCCATTCGTTATCGGCAGCCTTGATGCCAAGTGTCAAAGCTAATCGTTGGAGGCTTATGTCGCGAGCTGTGGCAGGTGTGGCGGTATGACGTAAATTAGGATATTCCTCTTCGAGAGCTTCCAACAGAGGAATCGTTTCGTCTGAACTGCTTATGTCCACCACGATAATCTCGTAGTCATTGGAATATTCCTGTCCAAGCAGGATAGGCAGTTTCTGGCGTAGCACATCTTCCTGATTGTGTGCAGTTATTATTATGCTGACTGGAGGAACTTCACCTGTGGGAGTTTGAGCCCTTTTCGCCATGTTCCCTAATCGCTTATAGTGAAGACAGCGTAACATGGAGAGTATCCAGAGCGATAGTGCAAAAGCATAGATAGGAACGAGTTCCATTCTTTACTTGAATTAGTTGATTGAATGATTTCGACTAAATGTCTTCAGTAACGTAACCAGTTGGGATTGCTCGACAATTATATTGACTTGCCATGATTTCCCCATAAGCACCTGCGGAGCGAATGACAAGCAGATCGCCTCGTTTGGTTCCTGCCATCTGGTAGTCTTTCACGAAAGTGTCGCTGCTTTCGCAGATGGGCCCTACTACATCATAAGTCTCAATAGGGGCCTTGCTGGTTAGGTTCTCCACTTTATGGTAAGCATCGTATAAGGCTGGGCGGATAAGTTCTGTCATGCCTGCGTCCACAATGACAAACTTCTTAGCACTTCCTTGCTTCACATAGAGGCAACGTGTCACCAAATTGCCGCATTGCCCCACGACGGCACGTCCCAACTCGAAATGGAGATGCTGGCCAGGACGCAGTTCCAAATGCTTGGCATAAGTATCGAAATACTCTTTGAAGTTTGGAATAGGATGTTCGTTTGGATGTTGGTAATCGATGCCAAGTCCACCTCCTACGTTGATGTTCTTTACCTCCTTGATGCCCTCTGCTTCCAGCCGATCTTGTAGTTCGTTTATACGAAGGCTTAAGGCAACGAAATTACTCATATCCAGAATCTGGCTTCCGATGTGGAAATGCAGTCCTACAAAATTCACGTTGGAGAGGGAATCAGCCAATCGGATGATTCTCTCCATATCTTCCATAGCTATTCCAAACTTGTTTTCGGCCAATCCTGTGGTAATGTTGCTATGCGTATGTGCATCCACGTCAGGATTGATGCGGAAACTCACGTTAGCCACTTTGTTCATACGACTGGCTAACTCATTGATAACCTCCAGTTCAGGAATACTTTCCACATTGAAGTATTGAATGCCAACTTTCAGTCCCAATTCTATTTCCCAGTCGCTTTTCCCTACACCTGCAAAGACAATTTCATTTGCAGGGAATCCTGCCTCTAAACAAGCCTTTATTTCACCTCCGCTTACACAATCTGCTCCCATTCCAGCTGCTTTGATGTGGCGCAACACCTTAGGATTGGCACATGCCTTGACAGCATAGTGAAGATGATAGCCGACGTGCTTATCGGTTTCTGACTTGATGGCGCTGAGTGTTTTGTCCAGCAACTCTGTATCATAATAGTAAAAGGGAGTGCGGATTGTCTGTAATTTGTCGATTGGAAACGTCATAGCTCAGGTCGTGTTGTCTGTGGGCTGTTGATATATACTTTGTTTTATTTCTTGAAAAGGGTATCACTCAGTGCTTGCAATGTACGCTTTTTGTGTTCCTTTCTAACCAGGAAAGAAATGTTGTGGCTGGACCCGCCAAAACTAATCATGCGGACGGGTACATCACGTAAAGCTTCGCAAGCAATCGTTTCGAAACCAATGTTTTCAGGTCCCAGGTCACCCACCACACAAATAATCACCATATCCTTGTCCACATTGACCGTTCCATATTTTTTCAGCTCGTCGATGATGTCTGCCAGATGAGTAGAGTTATCGATTGTCACGCTTACGCCCACCTCACTTGTGCATACCATATCGATGCTTGTTTTGTAGGATTCGAAGATCTCAAAGACTTTACGCAGGAAACCGTATGCGAGCAACATGCGGCTGCTTTGTATCTGTACGCAGGTAATGTTGTCCTTGGCGGCTACTGCCTTGATAGTGCCATGCTGGAAATCATTGTTGATGATGGTGCCAGGGGCTGTAGGATCCATCGTATTGAGCAGACGGACGGGTACTCCAGCGAATTTGGCAGGCTGGATACATGTGGGATGCAAAATCTTGGCGCCAAAGTATGCCAGCTCAGCCGCTTCTTCAAAGTGCATCTGACGAACAGGTTCCGTATTCTCTACGATGCGTGGGTCATTGTTGTGCATGCCATCTATGTCAGTCCATATTTGAATCTCTTCTGCTTGGATGGCTGCGCCCAATAGACAGGCTGAGTAGTCACTTCCACCTCGCAACAGATTGTCGATCTCTCCGTAAGCATTGCGGCAAATGAATCCTTGTGTGATATATACGTCGTAATCAGGATTGTTCTTTAAGGCATCGTTTATTCTCTCCTTGATGTAGTTGAAATCAGGCTCAGCATTCTTGTCTGTGCGCACGATGTCCAAAGCTGACAACAGGATAGCTTTCACGCCACATTCCTTCATGTAATTGGTCACCATGTTGGTGCTCATGATTTCTCCTTGAGCAAGGATGACTTTTTCCTCGAAGGAGGTGAAATGGACCTTGGTAAAGGAACGCAGATAATCGAACTCCTCTTGCAGGAAGCTGCGAGTCTTGTTTCGCCATTCCTCACTCTTGTATAGCTTCTCTACGTGGCCCATGTATTTCTGTTCCAACCTGTTGATTATGGTGTTGGCTCCTTCTGGATTCTTCTTGTACAGGTAATCAGAGATTTCGACCAGGGTGTTTGTTGTTCCTGACATTGCGGATAGAACCACCAAGTTAGCGATTCCATCCTTAGTGATCAGGCGGGATACTTCTTGCATGCGTTGTGGTGTACCTACGGATGTACCACCAAATTTTAGAACTTTCATTCTTCTTTATCTTAAATACTTGGTTTTGTCTTATTTCTCTTTTGTGAAAATCCCATCTGTGCAGCGATATATGCTTCCAGGGAAATATTCAGGCCATTGCAGGTTGTGAGTGCTCACCAGAATAGCCGTTTGGTTCTGGCGACGTATCTCGTCCAATTGGGCCAGAATAAGTTCTCCGCTTTCTGGATCGAGATTACCTGTAGGCTCATCAGCTAAAATCATTTTGGGGTTGTTCAGAAAAGCTCGTGCGATGCAGATGCGTTGCTGTTCGCCTCCTGACAGTTCATGGATACGTTTTTCCAACTTGTCTTCCAATTTCACTAAGCTCAGAACTTCTGCAATACGTTCTTCGCGCTCCTCTTTCTTTTTCCATCCTGTGGAGCGAAGCACGAAGTCCAGATTCTGCTTCACGTTGCGGTCTGGCAAAAGTTGGAAATCCTGGAACACAATGCCCAATTGTCTGCGCAGGGCTGGCAGGTATCTTGTCTTCAAAGTAGTGAGTTCGTAGCCTAAGATTTCTGCTTGGTCACCTTCTACGGGCAGTTCGCCATACATGGTTTTCATCAGCGAGGTCTTTCCACTTCCTACAGCTCCCACCAGATATACCATTTCGCCCTCTTCAATCTGAAGGTTCACGTCGTTTAGTACGACACATTCTCCTTGTTTGACGGAAACGTTCTTATAGTTTAGTATCATCTTGGATTTCTTTGTTTTAATGTTTTTTCCAACCTGGATTGTGACGTTCTATCAGTTCGCGTGCCATATCCTCTATGCGAAGTCCTTTGCTTGTGAGCAGTACAATCAAGTGATACAGCATGTCTGATCCTTCGTAGATCAATCGCTCGTTGGTTCCATTTGTTGCTTCGATGACCAGTTCCAAAGCCTCTTCGCCCACTTTCTGAGCCATACGGTTCAGTCCATCTTTGAATAGAGAGGTGGTATAACTGCCTTCTGGCATCTCTTCGTGACGCTTCTCGATAAAGTCGTTCAAGGCTGAGAGGAAGAGTAGAGGGTTAGGCTCGTTCTTCTCGCCCCAGCAAGTGTCAGTACCTGTGTGGCAGGTAGGACCGTCAGGATGGACGCTGACCAAAAGCGTGTCTTGGTCGCAGTCATTCTTTATATCCACCAGATGCAGGTAATTGCCACTTGTCTCTCCCTTTGTCCATAGGCATTTCCTACTTCTGCTGTAGAAGGTTACCAAACCTGTCTCGACGGTTTTGTCGTATGCTTCCTGGTTCATGTACCCCAACATCAATACGTTCTTGGTTTCTGCGTCTTGGATGATGGCTGGAACCAGTCCTCCACATTTCTCAAAATCTATTGCCATATCGTCGTGTTTGTTATCTTATACTACATTTGTCTATGCTACATCCTCACGTTTATGCCTTCTTTCTTCAGATAAAGTTTCAAGTCAGGGATGCTGATTTCACCAAAGTGGAAGACACTAGCGGCTAAGGCAGCATCAGCATGGCCAATGGTGAACGCGTCGCGGAAATGTACCATCTCACCTGCTCCGCCTGATGCAATTACAGGAATGCTCAGTTCCTCAGCCAGGCGGCTTAGCGCATCGTTGGCAAAACCTGTCTTTACTCCATCGTGATTCATGCTGGTGAAGAGAATCTCGCCTGCTCCACGATCATTCGCTTCGCGTGCCCACTCAAAGAGTCCTCGCTCAGTAGGGATGCGGCCACCATTCAGGTAGCATGTCCATCCTTGGTCGTCCATCCTAGCATCGATGGCTACCACGCAAACTTGACTACCAAAGTGTTGTGCTATTTCATCAATCAATTCTGGACGTCGCAAGGCAGCGCTGTTGATGCTCACCTTATCGGCTCCTGCACTCAACATGGCCTCCACGTCGCTTAGTTCGCTGATGCCTCCCCCTACAGTAAATGGGATGCTGATTTCTGCTGCCACACGTTCCACCATGTCAGCAAAAGTCTTGCGACCCTCGTGGCTGGCAGTTATGTCGAGAAAGACCAGTTCGTCTGCTCCTTGTTCGCTATAGGTGCGACCTAATTCAACAGGGTCGCCTGCTTGACGAAGGTTGACGAAGTTGGTTCCCTTTACGGTCTGGCCATTCTTCACGTCGAGGCAAGGTATGATTCTTTTTGCTAACATTCTTGTTCTTGGGGAGGAAATAGGGTTAGAAGTTCTTTCAGGTCGATGCGGCCCTCATAGATTGCTTTGCCAAATACTACCGCAGGGATACCAGCTTGGTTCAGGTCGATGATGTCCTGCAAACTGCTCACGCCTCCGCTGGCGATGAGGTGACATGTGGGATGGGCATTCATGACAGATTGGTAGAGGTCGATGGCGGGGCCTTGGAGCATACCGTCGCGACTGATTTCCGTACAAAGAACGTTTCGCGTGCCAGCTTGCATGTATTGGATAAGGAATTCAGTCAGTTCCACATCGCTGTCTTCCAGCCACCCGTTGATGCTTACCTTGCCGTTCCTGACGTCAGCTCCCAGAATCAGATGGTCAGCACCATACTTCTGAAGCCATGTGAGATAGAGTTCAGGTTCCGTTACGGCGATGCTGCCTACGGTCACCATACTCGCCCCAGCGCTGTAAGCTTTTTCCAAATCTTCATCCGTCTTCACTCCACCTCCAAAGTCCACCTTCAAATGGGTCTTGCTGGTGATGTCTCTCAACGTGGCATCGTTTACGACGTGTTTGCTTTTGGCTCCGTCTAAGTCCACGACATGAAGACGCTTGAAGCCCAGCTGCTCAAACTCTTGAGCCATGGCGGCAGGGTCATCGGCATAGACTTTCTTCGTGGCGTAGTTGCCCTTCGTCAGACGCACACACTTGCCGTCAATCAGGTCTATCGCAGGAATCAGTTCTATCATAGGGCAAGGAAGTTTGACAGGATTCGCTCGCCTACGCTTCCACTCTTTTCTGGATGGAATTGAGTGGCGTAGAAGTTGTCTTTGTGTAGGGCGGCACTAAAGGGCTGGATGTAGTTTGTCTCAGCAACGGTCCAAGGGCAGAGAGGAACGTAAAAGCTATGCACGAAGTACACGAACTCTCCATTCTGGAAACCTTTGAAGAGCATGTCTGGATCGTTTTCTTCCTTACGTACTTTCAGGTCGTTCCACCCCATGTGAGGCACTTTGTCCTCGTGGCGATGAGGTTGGAAGCGCAGTACTTTCGTGTCGAAGATGCCCAGACAACGCGTGTTACCTTCTTCTGAATGGCGACACATGAGCTGTTGTCCTATGCAGATGCCCAGGATGGGTTGCTTCAGGTTGCAGATGACTTCGTCCAAGCGATGCTGCCAGAGGTATTGCATGGCGTTGCTGGCTTCTCCCTGACCAGGAAAGAGTACCTTGTCTGCCCTCATAAGTTCCTCAGGATCATCCGTCAGGACAGGTTCCACGCCCATTCGCTGAAGGGCATGAATGACGGAATAAATGTTTCCTGCGTTGTACTTTACTACGGCAACTTTCATCTTTTTACGCTTTCTGGGGTGCAAAGGTACGGCTTTTTGTTCAAAAATCGATGCATTGCCTAAACGTTTTTCTTCAAAAATAGACTATGGTCTATACATTTGGGCAATTCGTTCTGATAATGAGTCACCATCACGAGGGTTTTGTGAGTGCGTTCGAAGAACGTGTTGATCACCTCCTTCACAAGTGCCCTGTTCCGATTGTCCAACCCATGAAGAGGCTCGTCCAGAATGAGTAGCTCTGGGTCTTTCACAAAGGCTCGAGCCAAGAGGCAAAGTCGTTGCTCGCCACTACTCAGCTTCAGGAAGGTACGTTCCGTCAGCTCTCCTATTCCAAAGACCTCCATCCATTGCTGGCATATCTCGCGCTGGCTGGGCTTAGGACGCACGTAGAGGCCCACAGAGTCCATCAGTCCGCTTGCCACGATGTCGATGGCTGGCAGGTCTTTAAGGTAGGCGCGATGCATCTCAGGACTTACGTATCCAATATGTCGTTTTATCTCCCAGATGCTTTCTCCGCTTCCTCGCTTGTGCCCAAAGAGTTCGATGTCACAGGCGTAGGCTTGTGGATTGTCAGCGCAGACGAGGCTCAGCAGGGTGCTTTTGCCTGATCCGTTCTCGCCGCTCAATGCCCAACGCTCACCCTCGTGGACGGTCCAGTTGAGGTCTTTCAGGATGGTACGCTTGCCATAGCGTATGCTCACGTTGTTGAACTTCAGTATCTCGCCACCTTTCTTGGGATAGAAGGATTTGTCGTCGAATTCCCTCTCAGGCAGCCTCAGTATCCACTCTCTACGCTCTTCGCTCAGGATAGGTTGGGGGAGAGGTTGACGGCTTTCCTCGTACGCTTCTCTCGTGGTTTTCTCCCTCAGGTGGAGGTCTTCGATGGGCAGAATATGGGTAACGAAGGAAGGAATGTCGTCCGTCTTGCTCAGTACCAGAATGACCACCAGATCTGTTTCATGGATGAGGCTCTCCAGCAGGTCTCGCAACTGGTCCCTCGTCTGAGCGTCCAAGCCGATGAAAGGATTGTCCATGATGAGCACACGCGGCCCACCCATCAGCGTCTTCGTGAGTTGGAACTTGCGCAGTTCTCCACTACTCAGGGTGACGATGTATTTGTCCAGCAAGGTTTCGAGGTGGAACATGCTGTAGAGTTTCTTGCGAAGGGCGACACGTCGCTTGTGTGCCTCCGTCCTTTCCTCATCGTTCAACCCTCGTCCCACGCTCTCTTCAGCTTGCAGGAAAGCCTCCTCCAGCAACTCGCCAGCGGTAGGGGTGTCCTCGCTGATTTCTTGCTGATTCCAGCGAAGTTGGTAATAGTACGTCCCGTCGCTGTCACCATAGGAATCGCGGAAAGTGATGTATTTCAGGTTCTCGCTCACCAGCTTCATGGGGGAGGGAGAGAAGTCAAAAGCCACCTCGTTCATGAGCAGGGGATAATGTCCTGTCAGCACCTCCACCAAACGGCTCTTGCCAGCAGCATTGTCGCCCACGATGGCCACCTGTTCGCCCTCCAGAATCTCCAGGTTGATAGGCTCCGCCATGCGCCAGTCTGGATGACGCGCCACCCCATTCGTTATCCTTATTATCTTTTTTGTGGGCATTATTTTCCTTTCACTCTTGCCTGGTTCTTGTTTGCGAAGTCCTTCCAGCTCGAGTATTTCTTTTCCGTTTCAGGCCGTCCCATCTGCAGGTAATGGCAGTAGGCAGCCCCTAGGGCATCCGTTGCGTCGAGGAACTTACCCATTTCCTCGCTCGAGAGCTTCAGCATGCGCCTCAGCATGTCAGCAACCTGCTCCTTGTGGGCATTTCCGTTGCCTGTGATAGCCATCTTGATCTTCGTGGGGGCATATTCTGTAATAGGTACCTGGTGATGGATGGCGGCAGCCATAGCCACCCCTTGCGAACGACCCAGTTTCAGCATGCTCTGCACGTTCTTGCCAAAGAAGGGAGCCTCGATGGCCATTTCGTCAGGCAGATACGCCTCGATGATGCCACTCACGCGCTCGAAGATATGCCCCAGTTTCAGGTAATGGTCAGCATATTTCCTCAGGTCAATCACGCCCAGGGCGAGCATTTCCGCCTGTTTACCAGCCACTTTCAGCACGCCGTAGCCCATGATGTTCGTTCCAGGGTCAATTCCCAAGATGATTTTCTCTGTCATCCGATGATTTCCTCCATGAAAAGGCCGAATCCTGCAATCCTTTTATCTGACACCTTCTTATTTTTTCTTAAAATCGTGCGCAAAATTAGTCAAAATCCCCCTAATAAGCAATTTTTCACATATTTTTATCTGCGTTAAGAGTCAAATTCAAAACTTTTCCCTTACCTTTGCCCTCGAAAACCAGTAAAGTGTAAACGTCCTATGAAGAAAATCATATTCCTGACACTCGCATTTTTTGCTTGCATAAGTGTCAACGCCCAAACTCAGCCCCAGAAGGTCTCCACCAGCGAGGTGAAGGCTCAGGCAACCACGAAGGCTGAGAATTTCGCAGAGATCAAGTTCGACACCCTGCGTCACGACTTCGGCAAGTTCAGCAAGGAAGACCCCATTGTCAACTGCTCATTCAAGTTCACAAACGTTGGAACAGCCCCCCTGGTCATTCATCAGGCGTTCGCCAGCTGTGGTTGCACGATCCCCACATACACCAAGAGCCCCATCAAGCCAGGTGAGAGCGGCGTGATCGACGTTACCTACAACGGGCGAAACAAATTCCCAGGACATTTTCAGAAGACCGTGACCGTGCGCAGCAACGCCGTGACTGAGGTCATTCGTCTTGTTATAGAAGGTACAATGGAATGACACTCCTGCTGAGCATACTCTTTCTTCTGAACGACACCATCCCTGATTCCACATCGAGGGAGAAAATTGATACCTTGCGGCAGATTATTGTCACAGGCGAGACGAGGAGTCCCTTGGAGAAAGCCATCGAGTCCTCCCTTGCCCGCCAGAAGCTGCCTTCCGTACCCACGCTTGGCGACGTTTTAGAGAGGGTTTCGCCAGGTATCAACGACAAAATGCTCCATCCCTTTGCCATCAAGCAGCGCAAACGCGAACGCAAGCACAAGCGCGACATGAAGATTCTTGACGAATACGATCGCGTCATCACTTTCCAAGACCTTCTCGACCAGGCCGTCAAGCAGCAACAACTCGAGGATGAGGCTGAGAAGCGGCGCATTGCAGAAGAAAAGGAAGCGCACAAAATCGTCAAGTAATCGGTTATCTACTTAATTCTTAAAAGACAAACTATTATCTACTTCTTGTTGAAAAATTAGAAGCGGACGATTTGTTTACTAACTACTTATTCGTTCGTTTCCCTCTTCCTTCCGTTGCTCTTTCGGGTTTCAACGTGTCGAGAGCGAAGGAAGAACGTGTTGTCTTTGCAGGAAGAACGTGTTGTGTTTGCAAGAAGAACGTGTTGTCTTTTCGGTTTGGGGGCATGGTTCGGAAAACTCGGAAAACTCGGAATACTCGGATTTATCAATCTAAGTGTTTGCGGGGAGTGAAAAAAGGGCGTTTGTCCCATTTGTCCCATCGTCCCACTGTCCCATTAAGCACCTTCTCACTTTCCGTTGCTTACAATACACCCCGAAAACCCTATTAAAAGTTGCATAATGTAAGTATTAGAATTTTATTATAGTATATAATCTATTATATACTATAATAACCTATAGGTAGCATACCCCTCTGCATATTGAAAACGCCTTAATGGGACGATGGGACAGTGGGACAGTGGGACGTTTTTCTTTTTTCCGCACCTTATTAGAAAAAAAAGCAGAAACGTTTGGTAGTCTCGGATTTTTGTTGTATCTTTGTGGTAGAAAATGAGAGTTTTGAACGAGTGTAAAATAACTGATATTGATTAACAATAAAAACTGAAATCGCATGAAAAGAAAACTACTTTTTCTGTTGACAGCTTTAATGGCTGTATGTGCCTTTGGCCAAGACGATGGGCCAGAGCCTCTGGGTTACCTGACCTTGAACCGTTCCACTCAGAACGGCATGAGCATCGAGCAAACAGGTGACTACGAGTACCACATCGTGAGCCTGAACGGCGACCCCTACATCCAGATGAGCCGTTTGCCTCGTGACCTGACTGACGATGAGATTTGGGTGACGATGGAGTACAAATGCCCTCAGACGATTGGCAATGCAGAGTTCTTCTTCTCTCCCATTGCGGCAGGTCGTGAGCAGGTATTTGCTTTCCCCATGGCTGAGGATTGGACGGTGAAGTATGTGAACATTTCCGGCAGTCGCCAGAAATTTGGTTGGGGTAAGAAGAACGACAACATGCGTATGGACACGGGCGAGCAGGCAGGCTTGGAGATTGATGTTCGCAACATTGAGATCATCTCTCAGGCTGAGTACGAGAAACGCCATACGACGGATGTGGGCGAGATTCACCTGACGCAGGGCGAGGATGGCTACTGGATCATCAGTACGCCTGCTGACCTGCAGGAATTCGCGCGTATCGTGAACTCAGGCATGTACCGTACTGCCAATGCACGTCTGACGGCTGACCTGGACATGAGCGAGGTGACGGACTATTGCCCCATCGGCGTGATAGACAATGGTGACTCCTATTCAACGGGTGCTGCCAAGTCGAATCTGGGCTTTGCCGGTATCTTCGAGGGTCAGAAGCACGTCATCAAGTACCTGACGGCTCCCTACAATCCCCTCTACGGGTCAAGCGGTGTGTTCGGCTTGGTTACGGGTACGGTTCGCGACCTGGGTGTGGACTACTACACGTTTGACTTTGGTGAGAAAGAGCCTTACGGCGGACGCTTTGCTGCCCTGGTTGGTCAGCTGATGGAGGGCCGCGTGGAAAACTGCTACGTGACGAACAGTACCGTGATCCACACGAACGAGATCGTGGCTGCCCTGGTGGCTGGAAACTACGGCGGTACGGTAAGCCGCTGCTGGGAGTGTGGCAACGACATTCAGGCTTATCCACGTGCTGGAAGACTGATAGGCGATGCTGCTGACGACAATAAAGTTCGCATTGGTACAGAGGAATATTGCGTATCTGAGGGTGCTGTTACAGGTACCTACGCCTCCTACATGATTGATTGCTACAGCGATCTGCCCGTCGATGCTTTCCGTAGTGGCGAGGCAACCTTCCGTCTGAACGGCGACCAGAAGGAGATTGTATGGTTCCAGACAATTGGTGAGGACAATCTGCCCACTTTGGATTCCTCTCGCGGAAGAGTCTATGCCCAAGGTGAGTTCAACTGCGACGGCTCTGCCAAGGAAGGTGGCGAGATCACTTACTCGAACACTCCCAATGAGGTTGTGATTCCTGATCACGTATATGAATACGGTATCTGCGTGAATTGCGGTCAGGAGATGCCTGGCTTCATGACGACGGATGCTGATGGATACTATCACATCCAGTGGTACACGCAACTCTTGAAGTTCGCTGAGATGGTCAACGGAGGTTCTACTTCCGTCAAGGCCAAGCTGGATAATGATATCGACTTGACTCCTGTCGAGAACTTTACTCCCATCGGCCTCTACTCTGACGAGGCAGGTATGGTCAACACCTCTTTCTCTGGTGTGTTCGATGGTCAGAACCACATCATCTACAACCTGAAGGTGACGCGCGATGACACGAGAGAGGTAGGTTTCTTTAGCCGCACCTATAGCGCAACGGTAAAGAACCTGGGTATCGTGAATGCTGAGATGGTCAGCAATGCAAGCGTCCGCACGGGTGTGCTGGGTGGTGAGATGCATGTATCCACCGTTACGAACTGCTTCACGGCAGGCGACCTCCTTCTGGCTACCACACATGAGCAGATAGGCGGTATCAGCGGTGAGGCAGCTTCTTCTACGCTAAACAACTGCTGGTCAACGTACGAGGGTCCTTTGGCGGCTGGTGCCTCAGCCATGAACAATTGCTTTGCAGACTGCTCTGAGATAGCTGCAAGTGGTGAGCTTTGCTACACGCTGAACGGAAACACCTTCCTCAGCCCCACCTGGTATCAGAATATCGGCGAAGACACTTGCCCCACGTGGGATAAGACGCACGCTCGCGTATATCAGCTCCCTGATGGCAGCTATGCCTCCATGACTGAGGAGAACTTCACCAGCTTCCGCGACGATGTGGTACTGGCTGAGTTGGACTGGAGCAGCGAGTATCCCTATACTTCCGCCCTGCAAGAGGATTACGAGGCAGATGTCAATGCGTTGAGCGAGATAAATGTCCTGGCTGACTTCCTCGATGCCTACGAAGCACTCTACGCCAAGAAGGCTGTCGCACAAGCCAGCATGGACGCTTACGCTGCCTATATGAATAAGGTAGAGGAAGTAAAGGCTTATCTGGAGGCAAATCCTGATATGGCTGGTACTGGTCGCGAGGTGGTAGAATCTTACTTGACAGAAGACGAGGAGCCAGGCGGCAAGTTCCCCAACGGATCATATTCCTACATCGACAAGAACCGTCAGCTGACGACTGAGGAGATTCAGGAAGAGACCACCTATCTGGACGGCTTGCTGACTCAGGCCATCGCTTCAGACTATACTCCTGGAAGCGAGATCACCAGTCTGCTCGTCAATCCAGACTTCAGCCTAGCCAAGGAAGGTTGGGACACGAATGCTGGCAGCTTCAGCACCTATGACACGCCTGCTTCAGAACTGAAGAACATAGCTGGTTCGACCAATGCCGTTGATCTCTCCCAGACGCTGACAGGCATGAAGGACGGTATCTATGAGCTGACCGTCAAGGCTAACTATCGACCCTTTGGCGACAACAACTCGCTGAACTATGCTTCCTTCGTCTATGCCAACGAGGCTCAGACCTACACGCGTACTATCATCGAGGATTACGTGCCTATGGATGCTGAGTATGCCGACGAGACAAACTTCACGATCCTCTTTGAGGATGGAAGCGACGTGGGTTACGCTCCTGCACTTGTCCAGGGACATGCTTTGGCATTCTCTGACGGGTTGTATGAGAACCGCATCGTGGTGAATGTGACTGACGGTAACCTGACCGTGGGCGTACGCACTCCTGGTGTCGATGGAGCCAACGTGACACGTCTGGGCGACTTCCGTCTCTACTATCAGGGCGATGTGGAATCCGCTACCGCTATCGAGGCTCTCGACCGTACCTTGAACGAGATGTCCATTACGGCAGATCATCTGCTCAATGTGTACATTTATATGGACGACGAGACCTACAAGCAGTTCCCCAACTATCCTCTCTCCTTGAAGGTAGCTTTGGAGAATGCTGTGAATGCCATCCCCAACGCCTCTACAGGGGCAGAGAAGTACGCTTTGGTTCAGCAGATAGGTAACCTCTTCCAGCAAATCTACGAAGGTAAGCAGGCATACGTCAACCTGTTGGATGTTGTAGAGGCTATTTATGGCGAGTACAACATTGCTGAATACGAGGGTGCTGACAAGGATGCCATCAACGAAATTAGCGAGCGCGTATGGGGTGCTTATGATGAAGATCCTGACTATCCTGAGATCTCTACAGAGGAGGCAATCGCTTTGGCAGCTCAGGTCAAGGCAACCTATGCCAGCTACATGACGCTGACGGCTTCAGGTGCCCACAATATGGAGTGGACAAATGTTGCACCTTTCAGCTACTTCATCACCACCGTTGGGCCTGATCCATACGCTTACCTCACTCCCTTGGAGTACGACCTGACCAACGAACGTTATCTCTATTTCCAGTATCAGACTGAGACCGCCCACAATGCTGAGGTATTCTACTCTCCCATCGTGGCTGGCAACGAGATCTGGTTCGACTTTGAGGCAACAGAACCTGGCGAGTGGAAAAACATCTTCATCGACATGACGGATGCTTTGGAAATCGATTGGGGTAAGGCTGGTGACAGGATACGTCTCGATCCCATTCCTGATGAACTGACCACCCTTTATGTTCGTCATTTCCGTATGGTAAGCGAAGAGCAGATGGAGGATATCAAGAACGGCGGTACTGGCATCTCTGACATCATCAGTAGCGTGCCCAACACCAAGGCAATTGGTATCTACGACCTGACAGGTAGGAAGTTTGCCAACCGTCAGCAGCTGAAGAAGGGTCTCTACATCATCAACGGCAAGAAGCAACTGGTGAAGTAAAGTTTTCCCCCCTTTAAGCAATCGCTAAATGTAAAATCCTGGGTTCTCATTTCTGAGAGCTCAGGATTTCTTTTTTCCAGCAAGATGAAAAGGGATAGGTAAGAACGTGTTGCCTAAATCTTTCCTAAGATTCTGTCCATCACCCAGTTCACGCTCGTGGCTGACACACAATCAGCCGTGCAGATGCTCTTCCCTTGAAGATGTTCCACAACCTTCTGGATGAGAGGAAGTTGTACGTGAGGTGGATTCTCAATCCTGATTTCCTGGCGTCCTTCGCTGGTATGTAATGCGATGGGGTCGTAGGTGAATACGCTGAAGCAAATCTGCCCGCGGTCGCCTATCAGTTCAATGCGGTCAGTACGAGCACTTTCATGACTGACGAAACTCCACGAGCCGCTTCCTGGCAAGCCTGAAGCAAATTGGAAGGCAGCACTCACGCTATCCTCCGTCTGGTAAAGCCCTCCCATGTTGGCCGTGTATCCATAAGCTCGCACAATCGGCCCAAGTAGCTCCTGAAGGAAGTCAAGCTGGTGGGGAGCCAGATCATAGAAATAACCACCTCCAGCAATGTCTCGTTGCACGCGCCAAGGGAGGTTCGTGCTGTTGTAGTCCAAATCTCGTGGCGGAACAGCAAACCTGATCTGTACGCTGATCACATTCCCTATGGCATTCTGTCTGACCAGTTCTTTCACCTTCAGGAAATAGGGAAGATAGCGGCGGTAATAGGCAACGAAGCAGGGAACGCGTGTTTGCTCGCTGATGTGGTTGATGCGCTGGCAATCCAGATAACTGCTTGCCAAGGGCTTCTCAACGTAAACTGGCTTGCCTGCCTTCATGGCCATGATGGCGTAGGTAGCATGAGAGGAAGGTGGAGTGGCAATATAGACCGCATTAACCTCCGTGTCGTCGATCAGTTGCTGGGCATCCGTGTACCATCGAGGAATGTTATGCCTGCGTGCGTAGGATTCCACCTTCTCCTGGTTTCGACTCATGACAGCCACTACTGACGACCCAGCAATTTTGCTGAAGGCAGGTCCGCTTTTCTTCTCAGTAACCTCTCCGCAACCTATGAATCCCCATTTTATGTCTTGCTCGCTATCCATAATGATAAAAAAATAGATGTTTCGATGCAAAGATACGCTTTTATTCCGTATATTTGTATTCGAATTTGAGGAAAACGAATCATAAAGATGGAATCGAAGACAGAAAAATTGGTGAAAGTTTGCGAAGAACGTAACTATGTGCGTTGCATCACGGAGGGTATCCGTCAGGCTTGGAACAACTCTGGCAACCTCCTTCATTACATCTGGCCGGCCCTTGTCGTCTGCGCTGTCCTTTCAGCTTTGACAGGTCTGCTCACTCAGCAACTGGCATCAGAGGCTAAAACGTCGATGGTGATCGCCTCACTCGTCGTCTGCTTTCTCAGTCTGTTTGGAGGCCTCTTCTACGTCGCTTCGATGGATGCTATGCTGGTACGTTGGCGGGACTTGGATTACGAGCCAGTAGTCACGATGAAAACCTTGCGACCACTTATCACCCAGCGTTTTAGAAGGGATTGCAGCCTGTTGATCCTGATGCTTCTTCTGTTTCTTCTTTTCTTTGTGGCGGGTTACGGCTTGGCCATCTTCCAGCTCCCTGTCTGGGCTTTGGCTGTAGTTTTGCTGGTTCTCGTGCTGTTGTTCGTGCCTGTCGAAATGGTCGTCATGGAAATAAGATTCAGCGACAAGAGCATCGCTCAATGCTTTGTGGGATACGTCAAGGGATGGCGTTATTTTGGCCGCATCCTGGCCTTCGACCTCGTGGGATTCATCCTGATGGTGCTCGTATCGCTTGTAGCTCTTTTGCCCATGATGGTAATCGCTTTGGTCAATCTCGAAGCTGCTGAATCCATCGCGATGGGCGATATGGTAAGCCTGCCCTCTCATTATTGGTTGCTTACAGCATTTGCCTTTGCCGTCTGCACCATCCTCCTGCTGATTGCTGAGTTCGCTTGGAGCCACGCTTCCTGTCTGCTCTGGGGAAGCATTACTGAGAATGAGCAGAAGCGACTTCAAGCCCTTGAATCAGACAACACGTTGACTTGAGAATTTCAACACGTTGAAACCGCAAAGACAACACGTTCTTCCTGCCAACTCAACACGTTAACTTTGCAAAGACAACACGTTCTTCCTGCCAACTCAACACGTTGTCTTTTTTCTCTCATTAAATTAGTTGAAAAAGTTCCAGCTTACGCCAAAATGGAAGTTGCGTGGGTTTACTGGATAGTGAGGCGCCCAGAAGTATCGCCCTGAACCTGCGTTCACGTGATTCATCGACAGATAGATGCGACATCGCTTCAGGTGCATGTTCAGATAGACATTAATGATGGGGTAGTTTCCAACCTTGACACGCTGAAGGGATGCGTCCTGAACGGCGAACTGCCCTATGTTTGCTGAATAGTCAGGAGCATAATAGGACGTCCAATACCTCACGTCACCACCCAGCTGTACGCGCAGTATCTTGGCAATGTGGAAAAGCAGGTAAAGATTGCTGTATATCGAGACGTCAGGCAGAGGCAGGACATCTTTGTTGGATGTCTTCTGGTAGGTAACCTCATTGTCCCAATGAACGGGTCCCAGATGCAAGTCCTGGCTAAGTGTCGCGCTAAAAATCTGGATGCTTCCGCCGTGCTGCATGACGGCAACCTCGTGGCTGTAATCAGCTGGTATGACACTCGTTGAATCCTTCCCATTGAGCAGGGTGTTCCTCATTCCAAAGAAGGTGTAGTTTTGCAGGTTTTCAAATCCCACATTCAGCCTCGTGTGTGACTTGCTGACGTCTATCTGCCCTTCGATGCGTGTGTGAAGTTCCTTGTCTAGATTGGTATTGTCCCACCAGGCAGATTGGGAATGGAAGTGGCGGAAATAGAAAGAGGGAGTCTCGTGTCGCAGGTTGGCATGAGCGGATATGAGCAAGCTGTCAGCCTCACCTGTGCGAATGTTTGTCGAAATGGTTCCATCCACATTGAAGTCTCCCAGATTCTCTCCCACAAGCCAGAACTCAGCATTCGCGTTGTAGTGGATAACACGTCCCTGGGTACGGCTCACCTCGCCTCCAATCGAGATGTCATTCTCAGTCCATTTGTTTCTGCCTACACTATCGGCAAGGAGGATTGGCAAGGTGTACGTCCTGAGTTTGTGTGAGGCGTATGCTGTGAGGCCCATCGCTGCCCATTTGCTGAATCCTTCTCGTATGGAGAGACCCAGAGTGTTGCGTACACTCATTGCATCAGTCTCGTCATCCACCTTGTTCCAAGCGCCGTAGTAATGATTTGTGTACCAGCTGTTTGGTGTATTTTTGGCAATATGGGTGTGCTGCATGCGGCGGATGTCGAGCGTATGGATGAAACTTGTGACAGGTAGGAATTCCTTGGGGATAACGAGGGAATTCTGCCAGGCAAGCATCAAGGAATCAACAGTTACCTGTCGACGTATGCTGTCCTCACGTAATATATTACGTATGCTGTCGTTAAGTTGGCTCAGCAGTTCTGCTTCAGAGGGAGGCTTAGGTTTCAGGGAATCAGGAATCTCAATCTCGCGAGTGATGCCCACGCTGTAGTTGTGAGTTAGGTAGAAGTTCTGTTCGTTGTTGCGATTCCACGTGTCGCTGAGGTTGGTAGGTATGTCTTTGCTTCCATAACTTGTCTGGAAGCTCTGTGGGTCCACAATGTAGAGGTCATTCTCGATACCTCCATTCTCGCCCGTCTTTATGTGGTTGGCATTGATGTAGGCATGCATGCTGTACTTCTCGCCTCGATAATAACCAAAGACGGTTCCGCCAAAAAGGCTGTTGGCTGATGCATTATAGTAGCCTCGTCCATACGAATAATCGAGCTTGAACCCTATGCCAGATATCTTGTTGATATTGCTTGCGAAGTAGGCACGGATACGATCCTCGCCATTCTGGTTGTTGCCACATTTGTTGTAGGCAAGGTTGGTGACAGGGCTAAGGGTGTTAGTGAAACGGAAATCGCTAAGCGAGCCACGAAAGAAACTATAGGGTTCCAGGAAGATCTGATCAGAAACCCGTTCGCGATTCATGAAGATGCGGTTGAGGCGAGGTGCTGCCAGATTGCCTAAGAAATTGTATTGCCCTGTATAGCCTTCCGTCAGGTTGTTGTTCTGGTAATTGTGAACTACCGTATCATTGTTCTCTGCAGGTATAACCGTGCCCAGCCTGGGATCGATGACCCATTGAAAGATGCCAATGGGAATGGGCTTTCCATCCTTGTGACTCGTCGTGTCACGTCCTCCCCATGACAAGCTGTTGCCCGCATCATCCCTGTAATTTCCTGGCTCGTTGTATTCGTCGTAACCAGATCTGTCTTGACTTCGCAGGATATCCTGACCATAAACCCAGTAGCTGAGTCCAAACAAGAATGTCAGACAGATAATTGTACGTCGATATGCAGGAATGCTATGCATGGCTTGGCGTTTCTGGTTCTGCAATCAGAGGACAAAGCGGATGAAGAGTTCCACTATCTTCAGGATCATGCCTATTCCAATGATGCCCAGACCCAATATTTTGTGCTCATCAGAAGAAAAATAGACTATCAAGCCAATGGCTGCCAGCACGAGGAAAGCGACATCGAGATATTTGCGCAAGGAATCGTACTGACCAAAGCGTTGCCTTTTCTTGCGGATACGCTCCACCTGTTCCTCGAGGGACAGTTCTTCGTCTTTTTTACTCATAGATCAATAAAAATCAACCAAATCCTTTATTTCAGGGCATTCTCAGCACCTAAGAAAATCTCTTCCACGCGATCCACAGTCTTGCGACGGAACTTTCCACTTTTGGGGTACAAGGCTGTGCCTTTCTTGTTGACAGCTTCCTTATCGGAAATCCATTCCTCACCTTTGTAATTCACACCATTCTCGCCATTCATGTCTTCGTTGTAATAGTAGGACACTTGGGTAAGAACGAGTTCTGCTTTACCCTCGCTTGTCTTTGCTGTCAGTTGGTAACGGAAACGTGTACGGTCGAAGTTTAATGCCTTCTTCTTGAAGATCATGTACTCCTCGATGCGGGCAACAATGATTCCGTCCTCCTTGCCGTCAGAGATGGTACGTGTGCGAAGACCTTTGATACCCTTCCCAATGAGTTCATTCTCGATGTAACGGCTGATAGCCTGATAGACCTGTGCTTGGCTTTTGCCAGGAGCATTGATACTTTTCTGGAAAGTAATGATGCCATCCACTTCAGGAACAGCACCTAACAGATACTTGGTATCGTCTCCCTTGGCGAAGGTCAACACTGGGAGACAAAGAAAAAGTGCAAACAGGATTCTTTTCATATCCAACTTGTATGTTTAATGGTTTGTATATCTTTTTTCTGTACGTTTACATTAAATGAATCTTCCTCTTAATTAAGATCACTCGTACCTCAGAGCCTCGATGGGGTCCATGCGTGCTGCCTTACGGGCTGGAACGTATCCAAAGAAAATGCCAATGAAAGCACAAACGCAGAAACTGATTCCCACACTCCATAAAGGAACGCTACTGGGCAAGGCAAAGAACGTTTTAGCTATCCAACTGCCTCCATACCCAAGGGCAACTCCAAGCAAGGCTCCTGTCAGGGATATCACGATACTCTCAATCAGGAATTGGCTCAGGATGTCCATTCCGCGAGCACCTACAGACATGCGCAGACCAATTTCTTTTGTACGCTCTGTCACACTCACCAGCATGATGTTCATGATGCCGATACCTGCAACAAGCAACGAGAAGGCTGCTGCTACTACCAAAATGATGGTAATCGTATCCATGGTGCTGCTCATTGTTTCCATCATCTCTTGCTGAGAACGGATGGTGAAGTCGTCGACGGCATCTTCCTTCAATTTGTGGTTGCGGCGCAGGATGGTGGTGACTTCTTCAATGGCATCCTCACTCAAGTCTTCGCTCAAAGCACTCATAAGGATACTGTTGAAAAAAGTCTGTGCTGCAATGCGCTTCATGACCGTGGTATAGGGAGCTATCATCACATTGTCTTGGTCCATACCCCATGAATTGTATCCTTTGCCTTTCAGAACACCAACAATATGGAAGGGGATGCTTTTGAAACGGATGGTCTTTCCTACGCAATCATAATTCTTATCGCCAAAGAGTTCCTGTACGACAGTACGGCCTACCACGCAGACTTTGGCACTCTTCTTGATGTCTTCCTCTGTGAAGCACTCACCTTCCTCTATGGTCCATAGTTTGATATCCATGTATTCAGGACTCTCTCCATAAATGGTAGTTGTAGTATTGTTGGCACCATGGATGACTTGACCGCTACTGGTAACCTCAGGGCTAACATGAGTGATGAGAGTTGCCTCGTCGAGAATACTTTGATAGTCAGTCATTTTCAAGGTTTGCATGGCACTGGGGTCCTGACGCACACCGTTTCGCATGTCAGCACCAGGTCGGATGGTAAGCAGGTTGGTACCCATCTTGCTCAGATCTGCCCTAACGCTTTGCTTGGAACCTTGTCCAATGGCCATCATGATAATCACGGCGGCCACTCCAATAATGATGCCAAGCATGCTCAGGAAAGAGCGGAACTTATTGCTTAGGATGGCTGTGATTGCCACCTTTAAAAGATTCTTAATACTCATATCTTTCTATCAATCATCATCAGGTTGGGGGAGAGCTGCCAATGCCTCAGCCGCATCTAAAATACAGGTATTCACCTTGTCCTCGCAAAGCATGCCGTCTCGTAGGGTAATGTTGCGACTGCTATATTGAGCAATTTCAGGATTGTGGGTCACAAAGATGATGGTGCGTCCCTGGCGGTGAAGCTGTTGGAAAAGAACCAAGATCTCGAAACTGGTTCTTGAGTCCAAGTTACCAGTTGCCTCATCGGCCAATATCACAGCAGGATCGTTGACCAGAGCACGGGCAATGGCAACACGTTGCATCTGACCTCCAGACATCTGGTTACTCTTGTGTTCCAAACGATCTCCCAGCCCAACGGCTTGCAGAGCCTTAACGGCAGCTTCGCGACGTTGCTTGGCATTGTATTTTTTATTGTACATCAAAGGCAACTCCACGTTTTCCACAGCAGTTGTTTTGGCAAGCAGGTTGTAATTCTGAAAGATAAAACCAATCTTGCGGTTTCTCAAGATTGCCCGTTCACTGCGTTTCATTTTGCGCACAGGAGTTCCATCCAATATGTATTCTCCAGAGGTAGGGGTGTCGAGGCATCCCAATTGGTTCAATAAGGTACTCTTTCCAGAACCAGAGGTACCCATAATGGTTACAAACTCACCCTCGTAGATCTTGAAACTGACGCCACGTAAAGCTTTTACGACCTCACTGCCGACATGAAATTCACGACGTACATCCTGCAGTTCGATGACAACCTTCTTGCCTTTCTTTTCACGGTCGATGGCTTCCTGCTCAGTCACGGGATGGTTGATTGTATTCTCACTCATTATTTCTTCGCGTTCTTGTCTCTGTTGTTTCTGGGACGTGGCATGAAGGGGTTAGTGTTTTGTTGTGGACCTGCCTCATCCATCATTTGGGGAGAACTCACTTCTGTGATAACCTTAGTCCCCTCGTTCAATCCGCTTAATATTTGTGTCAGTGTACCATTCGTTATTCCCAATTCCACTGGGATTGCTTTCAGATTGGGGCCTTCTTTTGTCCAAACCTTGATAGGACTGTCTACATTTGTAATGGTTTCGCCTTCGTTGAGCAGGGCTTCGCTGGGATTAAAGCGTAGAGCCTTGGAGGGAACAGCCAATACATTCTTCAATTCAAGGGTAAAGATAGTCACGTTTGCTGTCAGTCCAGGTTTCAGTTTCAGGTCT
This sequence comes from uncultured Prevotellaceae bacterium, assembly GCA_946413885.1. Taxonomy (GTDB): domain Bacteria; phylum Bacteroidota; class Bacteroidia; order Bacteroidales; family Bacteroidaceae; genus Physcousia. Next base: position 14,648 of record CAMKMK010000001.1, on the reverse strand, counting down.
TCATTAGGAGCACTGATGACAACTTGATAGGTAACAACATTGCTTTCTGTAGTAGCTTTTTGACGAACTTGTGTTACAGAACCTTCAAAAATGTCCTCAGGAAATGCGTCAACGGTAAAGGTAACACGTTGTCCTTCCTTCACTTCCCCTATATCGGCTTCATCGACATCAGCAATTACACGCATGTCTGTCATATCCTTGGCAATAGTGAAAAGGGTAGGAGTGTTGAAACTTGAAGCTACCGTTTGACCTTCTTCCACTTCCTTACTCAATACAATGCCATCAATGGGGCTGGTGATGGTAGCATAACCCAAATTGGTTTTAGCCTTTTTCACATTCTCCCTTTGGTTGGTCACGCTTTGCTGTGCCTTCACGTAACTAAGGCGAGCCTGTTCGTAATCATTGGCACTAATGAGTCCTTTGTCATACAGATTCTTGTAGCGATCATGATTGGTCTTTTGGTAATCAAGTTCACTCTGAGCACTCTTCAGATTAGCTTGAGCACTGCTCAATTCACTAAGCAAGTTGGTGCGATCCAACTCAGCAATCACGTCACCAGCCTTAACAATGCTATTGTAATCTACATAAAGCTTGCTTACAATGCCACTTACTTGAGTACCAACTTCTACGCTTGTCACAGGTTCTATGGCTCCAGTGGCGGTCACGCTTGTGATGATGTCTTGCTTCGTAACTTCTACCTCAGTATAGGTGAAGTTCCGTTTCTTGCCACAACTGCTCATTATGCCTGCAGTTACCAGTAGAGCAGTTAGAAGGATAATGTTTCGATTAATCGTCTTCATTTATAGTTCTTCTTATTCGTCGTTTTTCTTCTTTTTTGTATTCTATCGTCGTTCTACCATCGTTTATAGGGTGATAGGTTCGCCAGTGTAGAACTTTAGCAACTGAATATTCAGTAGTGTGGTATATTTGCTTTGAAGCATATCTTGCTCTGCACTGATTACGTTGTCGCGTCCCTGCAATACTTCGACGGTGTTTTTCAACCCGTTCTGGAACTGTTCGTTCAGTAATTCATAACTCGCCTCTTGACTTTTCACGCGAGTCTTTGCTGAAATGTAGTTCTGTTGATTGCTGTTAGCATTGATCCAGTATTGTTCGATGGTACTACTTAGGGTGTTTTTAGTGTCCTGGAAGTTCAGACGACTGTTTGCCTGCTGGAGTTTTGCATTCTTCACATTGCTTTGGTTCCTACGGTTGTCAAAGATGGGTACACTGACAGTCAATCCCGCACTCATATTGAGATTGGTTTTCATCTGTTTGCCCGTGCTTTCTTTGCTGGCGCTGTAGTGACTGTCACCTAAGCTGGCACTGATACCAACGGTAGGATAGAAGCCACGTTTGGCAATGTCCAACTCCAAGCTTGCAGCATCCATGCTCAATTGTGCACTTTTGATCTCAGGGCGTGTCTCCAATGCTTTGGCATAAGCTTCTTGAGCGCTGGGAATCATGGCCAGAACCTGATCATCAGTTGGAATATTGCCACTAACGTCGAATTGAGTATTCAGGTCCAACTCCAAAAGGGACTTCAGTTGACGTATGAAATTAGCTAACTGAGTCTCACTGTTCACCACAGCATATTTAGCGCTGCTCAATTGGGCCTCTAATTGAATCAGATCAGCTTTTGCCATTTGTCCTTGATTGAGCATTTCCTTTCCACGGTCATACTGACTTTGGGCAGTTTCCAGAAGTTTTTCGTTGACTTTCTTTGCCTCCTTTGTATACATAATTTGTACGTAGAGTTGGGCAATCTGTTCCTGGATGCTCAATTCGCTCTGTTGAGTATTGAGTTTGGCGATTTCATTCTGAAGCTCCTGTGATTCAATGTTCTTATGATTAATGCCTCCATTCCAAACGGTCCAATTAGCGTTCAGTCCGTAGCTTCCTTGATAAGTCACCTTGTTGGTTGTGTTGGTTACTTGCCCATTTTGTACGATAGCTGTGTTCTCTTCAAAAGGTCTGTAGCCCATGCTTTGGTTAGTGTTAAAGCTAAGGCTGGGAAAAAGGGCTCCTTTGTATTGCCATAGAGCTACGTCACCCTGGTCCTCGCTAATCCGATTCTTTTGGATTTGGATATTGTTTTGCAAAGCATAGTCTATGCAGTCTTGGAGTGACCATGAGTCCTGTGCATGGGAAGTATCAAACAATCCTGTCAAACCAATCAGAAATAGGAATTTCTTGTTTATCATAATTTAATTGGTAATTTTGCCTTGATTAAATTTCTGCAAATTTAGTGATTTAATGCGAGTTGGACAAAAAGTATATCTTCTTTTTAATTTTATTTAGTGGATTTTGACTGCGTTTATACCATATTTGTCTATTTAGACAATTTCATTTTGTTTGGTTTGAAAAAATGTTGTATTTTTGCGACAGAAACAAAGATAGGTTGTTATTAGATAAAATATGTTCTCAGGTATAGTTGAAGGTATGGCTCGTGTGGAAGCTATACAACATGATCAGGACAATGTACACCTGACGTTAAGTTGTCCCTTTGTTGACGAATTAGGTGTCGATCAAAGTATTGCCCACAATGGAGTGTGTCTCACGGTGGTGGCAATCGAGAATGGGACCTATACGGTCACTGCCATGCGTGAAACTCTCGAACGAAGTAATCTTGGGCTGCTGAAGGTGGGAGATGAAATCAATGTAGAACGCAGTATGATGTTGAATGGTCGTTTGGATGGTCATATTGTTCAGGGGCATGTTGACCAGACAGCAACGTGTATCGATGTGGAGGATCAAGATGGAAGTTATCAATTCACTTTCCGCTATGAAAGTAATCGTGAGATGGTCCGTCATGGTTATTTTACTGTGGATAAAGGTAGTGTTACCGTTAATGGAGTGAGTCTAACCGTTTGTCGTCCCACTGAGAATACTTTTCAGGTATGTATTATCCCATATACCTTTGAGCACACTAATTTTCAATTCATCAAAGTAGGTTCTGTAGTGAACATAGAATTTGATATCATTGGCAAGTACTTGGCGCATATGAATGCGCTATTGAAGTGACCTTTTGCTGGTTGAGGGAGGAGTGATACCCTGATTCTTATTGAGATGTGAATGATAGTTGCAAAAACTATTTTTTGACGCTTGACTTTTTGCGACGTTTGAAGGCTTCTTTCCAATTATTAAAGTCCCGTTTGAATTGCACACCGATGCCTTGAGTGGTTAAAGATGATTGTATGAAGTAACGATCATTGGTTTGATTGTATGCTTTCAGGGACACGCCACCATTGGGAGTAAGGAGATATTGCACATCGAAGTCGCCGATAAAGTTGTTGGTAGAGTAATAACTCTCACGATAGCCAAAATTCCCATTAATTAGCAAACGGTTGTTGAGGAGACGGCCGCTAAGAATGCCTTCCACATCTAATTGATCCCATCCAGTTTCACCTGTACGTAGATTGGCTCCTAAACTCCAGTTATTGGTGCCCATAACATTCGAGAGCATCTGATTGAATTGACTACTTAGCGTACTGCTTATGAGAGAGTTCATGGCTGTTCCTCCTTGATTGTTGCTGCCTCGCATATATTGAGGTGAATAACTGTAGAATCTACCAATTCCCAAAAGGTAGATGACCTGCATGTTGCGTTCCTCTTCTGTACTTATCATAGAGCGCACCATTTGTTTTTCGTCCTCGTTGGCATTGGGAAGATCAAAATCAAAAGTGACAACAGGGGCCAGTGGTTTTCCTGTGATGTTCATCACGCAGTCTACACGAGTATTGGAAAACCCTAACCCTGTGGCACTAAGGTCATCCAAAGCGACATTGGGAACAGTATAAGTGGCTTTCAGGTTCAGGGCTGCTTGGTAAGCGTCACCGCCAAAAACTATTGTCCCATCAGGTTGGAACTGGAAATCCTTGCGGATGATTTCCTGTAGAGATAGTTTATATAGACCGTGGTCCACTCGATATGTTCCATACATTTGGAACTTACCTTTGTTGTAATAGTTGGCTATAATGTGTCCACTACCATACAGATTGATGTAATCTCCTGATTTCGTGTCCATCAAGAGTTTCATGGTAGCATCAAGAGTTATATTGAGGTTGAAATTGATACGCATATCAGTTTCAGAATCTTCTTGCGTGGAATCAGGGGCTTTGTCCTTTTTCTCGATTTCCAAACTGTCGTTGTGAGCGATATAGGAGATGAAACCTGCCTCAGTCAGAGTCTCTGGACTTGTCACGTTGTAGACTATCTGGCTCCCACTAAGTGGCGTTGCTTCCACATCGACATTCAACTGTCCAGGCTGACCACTGAGTTGTATATGGCCATCGGCAAAGAGGGTTCCATAGAAAGACATGTCGCCAAAGTCATGGAAATCATAGCCTAAAACGTTATGGGCGTCAATTTGGAAGTTGTATCTCAAGTTACTCAAATGGGTATGCATCAAGTGTCCGTCCACGGTAGCATAATGCTCGCTACTGCCTGGCGAACCCAGTTTGTCGTAGGCCGTGGCATGACGGAGCCAAATGTTGTCAGGTCTTAGAATGACAGAATCGTTTTCCACATGATAATCCACGCCCAGTGCATTCACTCGCATGCTGGCCTCGTTAACAAGAATGTCACCTTCTAAATTGATGTTCTTAAACTGACCGAACACACGACACCATCCTGTGGCTCGTCCTTGGAAATCAGTGAAGATTCCATCAGTAAACTTGTTCAGGAAATAGAGATTTATGCGACGAGTGTTGATGTTGAGTTCCAAACCACTTTCAGGTTTATGTCCTGGAGTAATGGTTCCTACTACAGAGGTTTGATGATTGACGGGTAAATCTACTATATGTGCATCCAAATGGATGGTTCCTTCCTGGTCACCCCAATTCGCGTGTGCGTCCATACTTCCCATGGCGCCTTCGTTGAAAGTAAAATCATCGACATGGATGTAGGCATCTGCCTTTGGCTTGTTCATCAGATTACGGGCATAGATGCGTCCTGTGGCATCTCCTGCGAAGTCTACTGTATGGAAATTGATGATGTCAAAAATATAGGACAAATTTATTTTATTCAAATCTGCCGTTAAGGTGTCGTTTTCTTCCTTGGATACGCGACCGTCAACCTTAAAGTATCGCTCACCTTGAGCAATGAGTATATCCCTCACATCCACTACGCCATCATGGTAATTGATTTTAGCAGGCTGGACGGTCCAAACGGTGTCTTTGATAATGATGTCGGATTTGTTAAGCAATCCACGGATAGCCTGTTTGCCATTCAAATCCTTGTAGAATTCGCCTGTTAAATCTAATTCCCCAGACTGCTCTGGTTCCTGATGATTGTTCCATCGCAGATGGGACATCAAGATGTCTTGGCCCGTATTGACATCCATACCTATCTCTAAGGGAACACCTTTCATCAATCGTTGTAGAAGCATACTGGACTGCAGGCTGTAACTGTTGCTTTCGACACGCCAATTTATGTGTTCTAATTGTTCGTTGCCATATTTCAGGTAAGGAATATCAGCATTAAGGGTCATCATATTTATGCCACCATCCATGTGACCCTCGATGAGGGCTTCTTGGGGAATGCTTAGGTTGATTCCTGTCAAACGTTCCACCAATGATGTGTCTTTTACGCGTAAACTGAAAGTGATGTCATCGTTGAGACGCTCGTTGGTGTTGGGACGATTGAAAATGCTGGGTAGATGGGAATTGGTTATTTTGAGGAAAGTATTGTGTATATTCTTCCATTTGAATGTGCCATCTGCCTGGAATCGTAGAACAGGGCTTTCTATGCTAACATGTTGCTCTGTGCTATCTGGCTGGCTCGAGATATGAAAGTCGCCAGGTCGACAGATACCCTTCTCTGATGAGTTAAGCGTTAGTTCACGGACGTACACGTCTCCCACAAGGTAATCGAGATCTCTGGCTTGGATGTTTCCAGAGAGATGAGCCGTGAACTTTTCGCCTTCGTATTTCTTTGTCAGATTGGTCAAGTAGGGATTTAGGTCCTCCAATTGTGCGTCAAACTGGATTTTCTTTTTGGGAGACTCGTTGTTGAACAAAGCCTCTACATTGATTGCACCATTAGAACTCTCCCAAACCATATTTCCTTGGTATGTTCCATTTTGGCAGGAAGCCGTAAGGTTTACATTGTGATAGGGATAGTTCTTGTAGATGAATTCTTGAATGGTACTGTTGAATATTAATTCTGGGAGATCACTTTCTCCCTTGATTTTTCCTGTCAAATTTCCTTCAAGTGAAACTTTATTTATTTCTGGATTTCCACTGGTTGACAATATTTTACCTAATTCAAAGTCATTTACCTTGATGATAGAATTCAAATTGTTTTTATCACTCAAATTCCCCTCTACAAGAACATGCCCCAGAGCAGTCTCTGTGTTCAAGTTTGCAGCAAGATTATTGGAAGCATAGGAGATGGTTCCCTTAGTATCAGTTGCTCCCAGTCGAGAAAGGAAAGGACTGATTTCTCTTTCTTCATTTTTGAGGTTACGTGTAAGGAACTGCTGGAGTCCAGGACTGGTATGCAAATTAGTAACAGAGCCCTCAATGACAGGTTTGCCAAACATGTCTCGTGCATCCACTCGACCATCTAAGACAAGATTCCCATCCCTGTCCTGTAGGTGCAAGTCATTCATAGAAATCAATCCGTTCATTCCCTTGATGCTTGAAACCAGTTTTATTGGATCATGAAAGTTGGTCAATTGAGGAATGAGGGAGGCCAAGTCGTTGGGGGCAGAAGAAGCCTCTATTTTTCCCTCACATTTAAGTCCATTGAACCAAGCATTCATCAGGCCTTTTTGAGGCAAGTCAGAATAAGTGGCAATGAAGCTTGGAATTGAAACTTCAGTGTGTGGGAGAGAGATAAAAAAATCTGACAAATCAAAATTGGTTCTACTGGCAGCCAATTTCAGTTGGGTTTTGTCAACCTGCAAACCGCTTGCTTCTCGAAAATCCAATCGTTTAATGGTTGCATTGATACTGTCAGGTGTCAATTCTTTTATGGTAGCGGTAAGATTGAAATCCTCCACGTTCAAATGATTTGGATTGAATCTGCCAGCCGTAAGGGGTTCCTGCCAACGATTGAATCTGATATCGCAATTTCGCATCAGGATGCTGCCTATTCTCAGGTTGATGGGGTGTTTTTGGGTGGTATCCTTTCCTGCAAAAGCATTCAAAAAGTATTTGAAATTGAAGTCCTCGTCAGCTTTTTGCTGATAAAGAGTGACTTGTGCGCCGATAATCTGGGCGTTGTTGATGCGGATTTTATGCTCAAATAGAGGAAGGATCTCCATTTTTGTTGCTAAACGAGGTGCCTGCAGCATGAGTGAATCCTGCTGGTCATACAGGAAAACATCATCCAAAATAACACGATTGAAGCCTCCCATCCTCAAACGCCCAACCTCCACTCGACTATTTACTTGCTCACTTAGGATATTGGCTGTTTTACGAGCCATCCATTTCTGTACAGCAGGAATGTTGAACAGAACCAAAACAAGCAAATACAGTCCTGCAAGGACTATTGCTATGGTTCGGAGTATATATTTCAGCGCTTTAATTTCGCTCTATTTGATAATTTAAAATTCAACGTCTTCTCATTTCGATGTCAAAAGTACAATTTTATTTTTGAAAACTGATACCTTTTAGCAAATTTTTATGTAATTTTGCAGCGCTAAAATGTAACTATTCTTTTTATTACAGTATATGGCAAAAGTAATCAAATTACGTAAAGGCCTGGACATTAACCTTAAAGGCAAAGCTGTTGAGGAAACTGCCAGTGTGAGTTGCCCCGGTGAGTATGCACTTGTACCGGACGATTTCACTGGAATGAAACCCAAGGTGGTTGTCAAAGAGGGTGATGCGGTTAAGGTCGGGGATGCTTTGTTTGTAGACAAACTCCATCCCGAAGTTAAGTTTGTTAGCCCTGTCAGTGGTACTGTTTCTCAGGTGGAGCGTGGTGATCGGCGTAAACTGCTGAGCATACGTGTGAAACCTGATGGGAAGCAGGATGCCAAAGAGATTGATGTAAAGGGCGACATTAAGGTATTGCTGGCAGAGAGTGGTCTGTTTGCCTTCATCCGTCAGCGTCCTTATGATGTGGTAGCTAATCCTGAGGACACCCCAAAGGCAATTTTCATCAGCGCTTTCAATAGCATGCCTTTGAGCCAGAACTTCGAGTATGTCCTAAAAGGACAAGAGAAGGAGTTCCAGGCAGGTATCAGTGCTTTGAGCAAGATTGCCAAAGTTCATTTGGGTATCAGTGCCAAGCAAACCAATTCTGCCCTGACAGGTGCAAAGGATTGTGAGGTGACAGTCTTTGAAGGTCCTGCTCCTGCTGGTAATGTAGGTGTTCAGATTAATCATGTTGACCCAATCAACAAAGGTGAGATTGTCTGGACATTGGGTGCTGAGGAGGTAATCTTCATTGGTCGTTTGATGACTACTGGCAAGGTGGATTTGACCCGTACCATTGCTTTGGCAGGTAGTGAGGTAAAGGCTCCTAAGTATTACAAGATGCTGGTGGGCCAGAAGTTGACTACGCTCTTGGAGAACAATGTGAATCTGGAAGACAGCCGCGTGATTAATGGTAACGTGATGACAGGTGTGAAAACCACTCCAGATGGTTTCTTGGCAGCTCATGCAACTGAGGTGAATGTGATTCCTGAGGGCAACCATGCCGATGAGTTCATGGGTTGGATCATGCCTCGTTTCAACAGCTTTAGTACCAGTCGCAGTTACTTCAGCTGGCTATTGGGGAAAAAGAAGGAGTACACCATCGATGCCCGTATAAAGGGTGGCGAGCGTCACATGATCATGAGTGGCGAATATGACCGTGTATTCCCCATGGACATCTATGCTGGTTACCTTGTCAAGGCTATCATAACAGGGGATATAGATCGTCAGGAGGCTTTGGGCATTTACGAGGTAGCACCAGAGGATTTCGCTCTTGCAGAGTTTGTGGACAGTTCTAAATTGGAATTGCAGCGCATCGTTCGTGAGGGACTTGATATCCTCAGAAAGGAAAATGCATAATACATTATTATAATAATATGAAAGCATTAAGAAAAATATTCGATAACATTAAGCCCTACGTGGAAGAAGGTGGCAAGTTCCATGCTTTCCGCAGTCTGGTTGATGGTTTCGAGACGTTTGCCTTCGTTCCCAATCAAACCTCCCGCGTAGGTAGCGTGAATATCCACGATGCTATCGACAGCAAGCGTATCATGAGCTTTGTAGTGATAGCTCTGATTCCTGCTCTGCTTTTCGGTATGTACAATGTGGGTTATCAGAACGCTCTGGCTGCTGGTGCTCTCGAGAGTACCTCATGCTGGGCTATGTTCTGGTATGGTTTCCTTGCTGTTCTTCCTAAGATTCTTGTCAGCTACATTGTTGGTTTGGGAATTGAGTTTGTAGTTGCCCAATGGAAGAACGAGGAGATTCAGGAGGGATATCTGGTATCAGGTATCATTATCCCCATGATTGTTCCTGTGACCCTTCCTCTCTGGATGTTGGCTTTGGCTGTTGCCTTCAGCGTCATCTTTGCTAAGGAGATTTTTGGAGGTACTGGAATGAACATTTTCAATCCTGCACTTATCACGCGTGCGTTCCTCTTCTTCTCTTATCCAGCCGCAATGACTGGCGACAACTCTGTATGGGTTAGTCAGAGTAAGATATTGGGTGCAGGTTATGATGTCGTTTCTCCTGACGCGCTCTCTGGCGCTACTCCTTTGGGTATGGCTGCTCAAGATAGTTTCGCAGGCTTTGACTGCAACACCATCCACGATGCGATCGTAGGTCTGATTCCTGGTTCTATTGGTGAGACCAGCGTCATAGCTATCGCCATTGGTGCTGTTATCCTGCTGTGGACAGGAATCGCTTCTTGGAAAACCATGCTGAGCGTGTTTGTAGGCGGTGCTGCAACTGGTTATCTGCTTCAGGCTCTTGGACTCACAGAGATTCAGTGGTACGAGCACCTCGTATTGGGAGGCTTCGCATTTGGTGCTGTCTTCATGGCTACCGACCCTGTTACCAGCTGTCGTACAGAGTGTGGTAAGTATGTGTATGGTCTGCTCATCGGTTTCGTGGCTGTTTTGGTTCGCGTGTTGAACCCAGGCTATCCAGAGGGCATGATGCTGGCTATTCTGTTGATGAACTTGTTTGCAAGTCTGATTGACTACTGCTTCGTGCAGCGCAACATCAGCATGCGTGCAAAACGTGCAACTAAATAAAAGGAGGAAGACGATATGAAATGGAATACAAATAGCAATGTGTACACCTTTGTGTATGCTATAGTTATGGTAATCATCGTTGCCTTCTTGCTTGCCTTTGTATCATCTGCTTTGAAGAATACTCAGGAGGCAAATGTTGCCAACGACACCAAGGGTCAGATTCTCTCTGCCCTGAGATTTGACAAGAAGGCTGTTGACGTGCAGGCCACCTTTGCTGAGAAGGTTCAGGATAAGCTGTTCAAGGATGGGGAGCTCGTTCCCTACGAGGGCAACTTCCTTACCTCTTATGGTCAGGCAATCAAGGATGGCGAGTTGCACGTTTTCGAGGCAACTACCGACGATGGCGTCAAGTATGTGATTCCCGTTACAGGCCGTGGCCTGTGGGGAGGTCTTTGGGGCTATATCGCGCTGAACGAGGACAAGCAGACCGTTTACGGTTCTTACTTCTACCACGAGAGCGAGACAGCTGGTCTGGGTGCTCGCATTGGTGAGTCTGAGTTCCAGAATCGCTTCCAGGACAAGCAGGTCTTCGGCGAGAATGACGACATTGCTTTGACTGTTGTTAAAGCAGGTTCTGTCAAGGATGAGGCTCATCAGGTTGACGGTATCACGGGTGCAACCCTCACCAGCAATGGTGTGGCTGCTATGGTATCAGATGGTCTCAGCAAGTATGCCGACTTCATTGGTGCTCCTGCTCAGGGCGCATGTTGTGGCGAAAAGAGTGATTGCTGTGCTGAGAAGACAGAATGCGAGAATGCTGACTGTCCTGAACGCACTAATGTTGAACAATAATAAGAGGAGGAAAGAATATGAGTAAATTGTTTTCTGAGGAGAATAAAGCAGCATTCTCTAATCCGCTTAATCTGAACAATCCCATTGCAGTTCAGGTACTGGGTATCTGTTCAGCATTGGCTGTTACCAGTCAGCTGAAGCCTGCCATCGTGATGGGTTTGAGTGTGACTGTCATCACGGCATTCTCAAATGTCATTATTTCATTGATTCGCAAGAGCATACCTAACCGTATCCGTATCATCGTTCAGCTGGTGGTGGTTGCCACGCTGGTAACCATTGTGAGCCAGTTGCTGAAGGCTTATGTTTATGACGTGAGCGTACAGTTGAGCGTTTACGTAGGTTTGATCATTACCAACTGTATCCTGATGGGTCGTCTCGAGGCCTTTGCGATGCAGAACAAGCCTTGGCCCTCATTGCTCGACGGTATCGGAAACGGTCTGGGTTACGCTTGGGTTCTGGTAGTCGTGGGTTTCGTTCGTGAGCTGTTTGGATTTGGCACTTTGTTTGGCTACAATGTCATTCCCAAGTTCCTCTTCGATTGCGGGTACACGAACAATGGTATGATGGTAATGCCTGCCATGAGTTTGATTATCGTAGGTTGTGTAATCTGGGCACATCGTGCTTATAATAAGGAGGAGAAGTAATATGGATCACATGATTAGTTTGTTTGTCCGCTCCATTTTTGTGGACAATATGATATTCGCCTTCTTCTTGGGTATGTGTTCTTATCTGGCTGTATCCAAGACTGTTAAGACTGCGTTTGGTTTGGGTATCGCAGTAACCTTCGTGCTGTTGGTTACCGTTCCCGTTGACTACGCGTTGCAGACCTACGTGCTGGGTCCCAATGCGTTGGTCGAGGGTGTTGACCTTACCTTCTTGGCCTTCATTCTTTTCATTGCGGTCATCGCAGGCATTGTGCAGCTGGTCGAGATGATAGTCGAGCGTTTCAGCCCCTCACTTTACGCATCACTGGGTATCTTCTTGCCCTTGATTGCAGTAAACTGTGCCATCATGGGTGCTTCCTTGTTCATGCAGCAGCGTGTCACTATGGAGCCTACCAACGCACAGTTCATTGGTGGCTTTGGCGACGCCATTGCTTATGCGTTGGGTAGTGGTATAGGATGGTTGCTTGCCATTGTGGGTTTGGCAGCTATTCGCGAGAAGATGGCTTATACCGATGTACCCAAGCCTTTGCAGGGACTTGGCATCACGTTCATCACAGTTGGTCTGATGGCACTTGCCTTCATGTGCTTCAGCGGACTTAACATCTAACGAATAGGAGGAATATACAATGGATATGAATTTGATTTTAACGAGCATTGGCGTATTCCTGGTGATCATCATTGTGCTGGTTGCCATCCTGCTCGTAGCTAAGGCTTATTTGTCACCCAGTGGCAATGTAAATATCACGATTAATGGCAAGGACACACTCTCCGTCCCCCAGGGAGCCTCTCTGTTGAGCACCCTGTCCCAGGAGGGAATTTTCCTGCCCAGTGCTTGTGGCGGTAAGGGCTCTTGCGGCCAGTGCAAGGTTCAGGTACCTGAGGGAGGTGGTGATATCCTCGACTCAGAGAAAGGCCAGTTCACCCGCAAGCAGGTGAAGGATCACTGGCGTCTGGGATGTCAGTGCAAGGTGAAGGGTGATCTTCAGATCAAGGTGCCCGACTCCGTTATGGGCGTCAAGGAGTGGGAGTGTACCGTCATCAGCAACAAGAATGTGGCCAGCTTCATCAAGGAGTTCAAGGTGGCTCTGCCTCCAGGCGAGCACATGGACTTCGAACCTGGCTCATACGCACAGATCAAGATTCCTACTTACGACATCGACTATGACCGTGACTTCGCTAAGGAAGACATTGGTGAGCTCTATGTCCCCACATGGGAAAAGTTCGGCATCTTCGGCCTCAAGCAGAAGAACACAGAGCCTACCATCCGTGCCTACTCTATGGCCAATTACCCAGACGAGGGCGACATCATCACCCTCACCGTTCGTATTGCCACACCTCCTTTCAAGCCAAAGGATCAGGGTCCTGGCTTCATGGACGTTCCCTGCGGTATTGCCTCTACCTATATCTTCTCTCTCAAGCCTGGTGACAAGTGCATCATGAGTGGTCCTTACGGAGAGTTCCATCCCGTTTACGACTCCAAGCGCGAGATGATTTGGGTAGGTGGTGGTGCAGGTATGGCTCCCTTGCGTGCTCAGATCATGCACATGCTCAAGACCCGCCAGTGCCGCGATCGCGAGATGCATTACTTCTATGGAGCCCGTGGAATCGATGAGGTGTTCTTCATGGAAGACTTCCTCGCTCTCGAGAAGGAGTTCCCCAACTTCCACTTCCATCTGGCTCTCGACCGTCCAGATCCAAAGGCCGACAGCCTTGGTGTCAAGTACACGCCAGGTTTCATCGCTCCTGTGATGGGCGACACCTATCTGAAGCAGCACGAGGCACCAGAAGACGTGGAGTACTACCTCTGCGGTCCTCCCATGATGGCTAAGACCGTTCTCGACCTGTTGTACAGTCTGGGCGTAGAGGATGACATGATTCGCTTCGATAACTTCGGCGGATAACCATTCCCGTCGTTGATTTAATAATCCTTTAATCGCGTCTTGCAATGAGAGACTCATTCCTTTTGGGAGTGAGTCTCTTTTATTAGTCTATCTCAAGCACAAAGTCAACGTGAGCAGGCCCGACCATAAACAAGATACCTGATGATACCGAAAAAACTTTACTTTTCATATTATGGGTCAAGTAGGTAGAGTGGGTTGTGTGGGTTTGTTGGATCCTTCCTCATTGACCCCATTCGACCCATTAACCCCAGCTACTTTAGCAGAGAAGACATTTTATGCTGAGTGCCACGAGTGCCATTGCTAAAATGAAAAGTGCCAAGGAAGAGGGATATTTACCTTTATATTATCTATTATAATAATTTTATTATTATAATAGATAATATAGAATTTGAGTCACTATGTTGTGGCACACATTCAAAATCGTTATGGCACTCGTGGCACTCATGGCACTCGTGTTGTACAGTTCCTCCTTCACCATTCCCAAACTGCCCACAGGTACATTGACTGCTCAGGCTGGCAAGGGTCTCTTCAGTTGTCCTTCCTTGCTTGATTAACCACCTGAAATCTCTCCCCATTCTCCCATGCTCTTTTGTGAAATTATATTTTTGATATAAAACATTTTCGAATAATCGCTTCTTGGGCCGCTCTGAGCGCCGATAATCCGCTTGACGGTCTGTTGGTCGTCTGCGGGGGAGAAGACGCGCCAGCGAGGCCGTAAATGCCCTTATGCAGAAAATCCTCCTCCGCTTCACTCCCGCGACATCAGATTGGAGGGAAATAGCCAATGCAAATTTGCGTCCGTTGGCTTTCCGTTTCTTTGTCCTGAAAAATGTTGAAAAAATACAATTCTTTATTGAATAGTATACAAAAAAATATTTACAATAATCATCGCCAACACCAACCATCAACCACTTCTTCGCGACTTTTCAACGTGTTGAAAGAGGAAAGACAACACGTTCTTCCAGCAAAGTCAACACGTTGAAACCTCGAAGTCAACGTGTTCTTCCTAGTAATCTGAGTAATCTGAGTACTCCGAGTACTCTGAGTCATCGGAAAACTCTGAGTGGCTCCTTAGGAAGTGGGGAT